>JAGAKC010000234.1 GCA_017848155.1 Oscillospiraceae bacterium
AGTTTCTCAACAAGTATATGGGTGTTTAAATGCGACTTCCTGAGATGATACTGTTCGACTACGGTCATACCCTTGCGTATGAGCCGCAGTTCGATCTTATTAAGGGTTACGAGGCGCTCATGCCGCATATCGTGAAGAATCCCGACAAAGTCACAGCGCAGACGCTGAAGCTTATGGGGGATGAGATATTTGCAAGACAGAGAGATGTGATGAGGACAGGCTATGAACCGCATGGCCATCAGGGCAACCGTGCCGTTTTCGATTATTTCGGCATTGAGCTTGACGTCGATATGGCAGAGGCTGAGCGTATAATATGGGACAACACCGCTGTCGGTGAAGAGATGCCCCACACCACTGAAATGCTTGCATATCTGAAGGAGCTTGGAATACGCACGGGCGTCATCAGCAATATCGGCTGGTCGGGAAAAGCGCTGACGGACAGGCTCAACAGACTCTTCCCCGAAAATGAGTTTGAATTTATACTCGCTTCAAGCGAATACGGTATAAGAAAGCCTGACAGGATGCTGTTTGATATTGCGCTGCGAAAAGCGGGGCTTACAGCTGATAAATGCTGGTTCTGCGGTGACAATATCGCAGCAGATATACGTGGTGCGTATGCAGCAGGGATATACCCTGTCCTGTACCTTGACAAAACGGTGGAATATCCTTTCGGCGAAAGAAACGTCGGGGTCACGGCTGACTGCGATCATCTTTACATAGAGGACTGGCGTGAGATGACCGATGCACTGTCGCAGATAGCGCTTATCGTGGAGTAACGCTGTATGGAAAATGTAAAATGGCTGTTTTTCGATATGGGCGGTACGCTTATCGACGAAACTGCCGCATGGGATGACAGGATACGTCGTACCTGTGAAAGACATTCCGTTTCCGAGTATGATTTCCGTACCGTAATGGCGGAGGCAGCACGCTCAAACATGATGGAGTACTTCTCGGCACTTACGCATTTCGGTATCCATGAGCGTGAGAAATGGAACAGTGCACCTGAAATTCCGTATCCCGAAGCAAAAGAGGTGCTTGAGGCGCTGAAACAGCGTGGGTATCGGCTTGGTATCATTGCAAATCAGGCGCTGGATGCAAGGGACAGGCTGCGGAGATTTGGGCTGTACGACCTTTTTGAGGTGATAGTTATCTCCCAGGAGCAGGGCGTTTCAAAGCCGCAGCATGCGATATTTCTTGACGCACTGTACAAGGCAGGCGCAAAGGCTGATGAATGTGCGATGATAGGCGATAAGCTGACGAATGACATTGCACCTGCGAAAGCTCTTGGCTTAAAGACGGTCTGGATAAGGCAGGAGTGGGGCGGTATGCAGAGCATCTCCTCTGAGGAGCTGCGCCCTGACGCTGTTATCGATTCGCTGACGGAGCTGCTTCGATATTTCGGGGAGGCATAATAATGAAAGACAATATCCCGTTTTCTGCGGGAGAGATAGTCGGACTATGCGGCGGTGGCATACTGTTGGGAGCTTTTTCGGCTTTTTGTATATGGCTGCTGACGAAATCATTTTTCAGTGAGATACTTATAGCGCTTTTCTCGTCGGTGATACTGTTTTTGGCGCTCGGCTTTGTAGCGATGTTTCCTAAGCTGCTTAACCGCAGTGAAACGGCGGAGGAAGAGCAGCGAGATTGCCGTACCATCCGCAGAGGCTGCATCACGGGAATGCTGATAGTGCTGTGCGGAATATTTTTCGCAATGCTGACAGCTACGGGATATGTGGGTCTGTTCTTTTATAGCATCAGCCGTGCTGTCAAGGAACTGTTTTGAAAGGAAGATATTATGGGTATTCCTGACAAGATCGTTTTTACAAAGGGTGAAAAGATCGCAGAGATCATCTGTGCCGTGACCTTTGCGGCAATGATCGTGACGTACATAGTACTGATGGCGGTAGGGTATCTTTCGGGCGAATCCATACTTATGATGGTAAGCAGCGGGATACTTTATTCGATATGCACCGTCTGCTCTGTATGGCCGCAGGGCACCAACCTTGTAAGCAGACCTGAATATTATAGTGATAAAGGCTTCCACAGGCTTAGAAAAGGCTGTATTGCGGCGGCTTTTATCTTCCTTATCGTTGTTTTTGCAATAACTGTTATCGGGAAGGTCTGAAAGACCTCTTGACAAACATGTATTGTTGTGATAATATAAAACCAGTTAGAAAAGACTAACTCAAAAGAAAGGACGAAACAATATGAAAACTCCATTTGTAACAAAGGAACAGGTAGAGGAGATAGTAAAGACATATCCCACTCCGTTCCACATCTATGACGAAAAGGCTATCAGAGAGAATGCCCGTGCGCTTAAGGCGGCATTTTCCTGGAACAAGGGCTTCCGTGAGTACTTTGCTGTTAAGGCTACTCCCAATCCCTATATCCTCAAGGTGCTTCAGGAGGAGGGCTGCGGCTTTGACTGCTCCAGCTACACGGAGCTTATGATGAGCGATCAGGTCGGCGGCAAGCAGCATGACATCATGTTCAGCTCCAACGCTACTCCTGACGAGGATTTCATACTTGCACACAAGCTTGGTGCGATCATCAATCTGGATGATTTTACTCATATCGACGTACTTGACAAGCTGACAGGTATTCCCGAGACCATCTGCTGCCGCTACAATCCCGGCGGTGAGTTCAAGACCGACGGAAGTCCCAATGTAATGGACACTCCCCGTGACGCAAAGTATGGCTTCACTCACGAGCAGATAATCGAGGGCTACCGTATCCTTAAGGAGAAGGGTGCGAAGAAGTTCGGTATGCATGCTTTCCTTGCTTCCAATACACTGACGAACGACTACTATCCCACACTGGCAAGGATCATGTTCAGAGCTGCTGTTGAGATCAAGGAAAAGTCAGGTGTACAGCTGAGCTTTATAAACCTTTCAGGCGGCGTGGGTATTCCCTACAAGCCCGATCAGCCTGCAAATGATATTGCTGTTATCGGTGCAAAGGTAAAGGAAGCATACGAGGAGATACTTGTTCCCGCAGGTATGGGCGATGTGGCTATCTTTACGGAGCTTGGACGCTTCATGCTCGCTCCCTACGGTCATCTTATCGCAAAGGCTATCCGTGAAAAGCATATCCACAAGGAGTATATCGGTCTTGACGCTTGTGCGGCTAACCTCATGCGTCCTGCTATTTACGGAAGCTATCACCATATCACCGTACTCGGCAAGGAAAATGCAGAGTGCGATCATATGTATGATGTAACAGGCGGTCTGTGTGAAAACTGCGACAAGTTTGCTATCGACAGGATGCTTCCAAAGATCGATATCGGCGACTATGTAGCTATCCACGACACAGGTGCTCACGGCTTCTCCATGGGATACAACTACAACGGCAAGCTGAGAAGTGCGGAGCTGCTGCTGAGAGAGGATGGCAGTGTCAAGCTCATCCGTCGTGCGGAAACTCCTGAGGATTATTTCAGGACCTTTGATTTCGCAGAGGGCAAGTTCGAACTGTAATTTATATAAATTACGGCGGGATATCTTATCCCGCCATATCTTTAGGAGGCGTACTATGAGCCGAAGCTATAAGAGATTTGCTGTATGCAAGGACAGAAATAAAAACAGCAAGACGGTATCGAACCGTATAGTACGCCGTAAGGGATCGATCGTGTCAGGAAAATCTAATGCGTACCGTAAGTTGTATTGCAGTTATAATATATGTGACTATCGCTTTGTGGAAACGAAAAAACAAGTGATATCCGAATATGAGCAGGATATGAAGGCAACTGCAAATGGTCAGCAAAAGGGCGTGGTGTCGTATAAATGGAAGAAGAAAATGACTTCTCTTGATGATCGTATTAATTTCTGGGCTAAGTATTACTACCGTAAGTGAGGTGCAGAATGGATATCCTGTTTACTATTGATATGAATGACTTTGACAAAAGCTGGCCGCACTCAAAACGTCCATCTGTAAGAGCAGTGATCTTCAAGGGTGGAAAGCTTGCCATGGTATACAGCGTGAGAGATGATTACTACAAATTTCCCGGCGGAGGAGCAGACGATGGCGAGGAGCATCAGGCTACCCTTATCCGTGAGGTGCGTGAGGAGGTAGGTCTGTCTGTCATTCCGTCCACCATAAAGGAATACGGTGAAGCTGTAATATTAAGAAAAAGTGACATATTTGAGCAGACCGTGTTCGAGCAGGAGAATTTCTATTATTTCTGCGATACAGATGACAGTATATCTGCGCAGCAGCTTGACGAATATGAGGCAGAGTCAGGCTTTACACTGAGATATGTGTCTTTGGATGAAGCGATACGAGTAAACAGTCAGCATCCCGATGTGGATTTCCTTATACGGGAAACGAGGGTGCTGAAGATGCTGGCAGAACGGGTATGAACAGAATAACGGGCGGAGAGTTGCTCCGCCCGTATTTTTGATGTAGTCTTAGTATCAGAGGTGTTTTTAGAGTATATCTAATATCTGGCTTGCAATTTCTAATATCGAAAGCATATTGTCTCCGATTTCCGCTGTGTATGACAGCAGTGTGTAGTCACTTGTGTCATCTGGGTCAAGTTTAGAGGCGGCATCGCAGAGATCATATGTTTCGAGTATGAGATCTGCAAATGTCCTTTCGCTTGCTAGCTCAAGTGCTGTACGTGCATTTACGAAAGTGTACAGCTCATATAAGCAGGGGGCGGCAAGTGTATAATATTGTATCGCACGTTGTCTGTATATTTCGGCATAGTAAGTACTGGAGTATGAATCGTTTGTATACTCAACAGCATTAGTCAGGTAAGGCGAGATAGTATCTGTCAGATACTCTATCATTGCATATATATCATTTCTTGTCCATGTTGTCTCGTCGTCGCTTTCATAGCCTGGGGTGTTATCGCTGTCTTCGTCATGGACAGTATCTCCCGAAGACGGGGGAGTGTATCCGTCGGTCTTATTGCTTACCTTGGTAGATTTGCTGTCAACACCGAAGTCAATGGTCCATTCTCCTTCGGATATTACTTTAATACAATATTTTCTTCCGTTTTCGTCTGCTTTGAATATACACTGTCCTTCGTAATCACCGATCTCATTTGCAATAGACGAGTATCTTTCTCCTATATCATCGTATACAACAGCTATGAAGTTGCTGTCACCTTTATTGGTAAGTTCTACGATATATGTGCCCTTATCAAGCGAAAACCACGGTGTTACGGTATCTCCCTTGCCGCTGAGGTTGGAGGTCCCTTTTTTCGTCGGCTGATTAAACGAAAGCTTCCAGTTTCCGTCGGAAAGTACACTTATACAATATTTGGTCTCAGGGTCTTCGTTTACGAAAAGTGTTTTACCACTGTAATCTCCTATTTCATTTGCAAGAGAATAGTATCGGTTTCCGTCGCTGTCATAGAATTGTACGATAAAGTTGCTTTCTCCCTTGTTGTTGAGGTCTACTACATAAACTCCCTTGTCAAGCGTAAAGAAGCCGGATACATAAGTGTTTGTTCCTTTGAACTCAGATGCAGGTGCTTCTGTGATAGTTTCGAATGATATTGTCCAGTTGCCTGATGACTGTACTTCAATATAGTAAGAAGTAATTCCGTCTTCGGGGACAAATAGTACCTCGCCTGTGTAATTGTCTATCTCGTTGGCAATAGTATCACATCTGTCGCCGTTATTGTCATATACCACCGCGATAAAGTTACTTTTGCCTGTATATGACAGCTTAACTTTATATATCGGAGCAGACAGTTTGATCTTTTTGGTTACGGAATCGCCTGTGCCTTTCACTACGATCGGCTCACTTGCAGTCTGTGCTGTAAAGACTTCAGATGTGGTCTGCTTTTTCTTGTTTACAACTGCACAGATCTTGAACTGGTATTTTGTGTCGGGTTTAAGACCGGTTATTTCGCATGATGTTCCTGTAACAGATTTGCATTTTGCAAATGATCCGTTAGTGTTCTTTTTGTAGATGTAGTATGAATCAGCACCTTTCACTGCATTCCAGCTAAGCTTGATGGAGTTTTTCGTTGCGGATTCTACCTTCAGCTCGGGCGCTTCAAGTTTCTCGGATTCGGTAGTTGCACTTATTGCTGAGGATTTTGTCTGTGTAACATATTTCCCTTTTTTTGAAATGAGCGCACATACCTTGAATTTATATTTCGTTCCTGCTTTCAGTTTCTTTACTGTGCAGTAAGTGTTCTTTACATCTTTGTATTTCTCGTATTTTTTTGTGGAAGAGTTGTACTTGTATACTCGGTAGGCATCAGCATCGTTCACCTCATCCCATGTAAGCTTTACAGAGTTAGTGGTGGTTTTGGATATGCTGATGTTTTTGGGGGCGCTGAGTTTTGCTGATGCCGCATATGCGGTCGTGGCAGCTGATGCGGGCATGAGGTCTGTCATTGGTGTGAGCGCTATCATACCTGCCATCAGAAATGCCATAATTCTGGACTTTTTCATAGTATTGTTCCTCCTGTTTTTTTGTGAATAAGATCAAAAAATCCCATTCTGGTATTATTGTATCAAAAACTTGTTTTGCTTGTCAAGCGTTTTATGGGACAATTAAAAATTCAATGAAGAAAATCTTCTTGATTTATTGTGTATTATATAGTATAATGTATAATAGAAAAATATTGTTCAGATCA
>JAGAKC010000027.1 GCA_017848155.1 Oscillospiraceae bacterium
CCTCTGCTTGTAAGGCAGATGCTCTCCCAGCTGAGCTAAACTCCCATTTCAATTCCTTGTCATCAACCTGTGTTCCCTGACGACTTCTATATTTTACACCAATCGTCCCGATTTGTCAACACCTTTTTTGAGATTTATTAAAATTGCACAAAAAATATTTTAAAAAACATATTCTGAATGGCTGCAATTATACATATTGTACAAAACACATCCTTTTTCATGCGCTTTTCGGGCGTGGCTGATAGTTTTTCCTGTATCTGTGATAAATAAAATCTTAGTATCGGGACAGAATATTTCCGAGAGAAAAAGAAGCTCTCTGCCGTTGCAGCATTCAAAGCTCTGCTGTTTTCGGTGCAACCTTAACGGAAGAAGGTGATAAAATGCTTGACAAGATCGCACTTATACTTCTTATAATAGGTGGACTTAACTGGGGACTGGTCGGAATATTCAGCTTTGACCTTGTTGCCTGGGCATTCGGTGGTCAGGGTGCAGCTATCAGCAGGATAGTCTATATATTGGTCGCCCTTTCTGCAGCATGGTGTGTATCGCTGCTTTTCAGAAGAAACGCAGTTACCGCCGAGGAGATGTGATAACTGATGGCGGAATACCACGGAAGTCCTTTCCTGTCGGTGTTCCGCCTGTATTTTATTTGTTATGAGATATGTAAATAAATTACACAAATGGGTGTTTCCTCTCAAAGGTTTAACAAATGTAAGCTCCCGTTTTTGTTACAGATGCACGAAAAGTTTTAAAAATCAAAAAACTTATTGACAAAACCAACAAAGCAAGGTATAATATAGACAAATAAATGGTCTGAGTTAAATCTCCGTTCATTTGTTTTGTTTAGTTGTCTCCTTTCTTTTGTTCTACACATAATTATTATTTCATTTGCGATGCGTATCGCACCGGACCCTTTTCGGGTCTTTTTTTTTGCAAATTTTCACATAAAGCACTGGAAATGAGAGCGTAAATGTGGTATACTAATAAAGTATATATGTCTGATGACAAAGTGCGTACCGTCTGAGGGCGGAAACGCAGTATTCTGATCGTACATAGTGAGGTGTATTATTATTTTTGAAAGAAAACAGATAGGTGACGGAATATGGTTCAGCAGGATAACGGACAAGCGTTTCAAGGTGAACCGCATCTCTGTCAGCTTTTATACTGAGATAGGCGGAGATTACTCCCGTGCGGACTATGCCATCGTACCTTATATATTGGTGGACAGCTGTGCGAAATATCCCGACTACTCGCAGCTAAGCCTGCGTTTTTCGGAGCTTTACGGCGCTTCCATGTCGGACAACACTTCGGTCATGGGTGATGTCCGCTGTTCAAGTCTTGCGGTAACATCCATAGACGACCGCTATGCGCTGGAGGGTGAAAAGATAGAACGAGAAACGTGTCAGCTGCTGCTGGACTGCCTGCTTGACCCTCTTATGGAGGGCGGAGCTTTTTCGGCGCAGACTACCCAGCTTATGAAGTGCGAGCTTATCGACTCCATCGACAGTGTTATAAACGACAAGCGAAACTATGCCGCTCAGAAGGGCGGAGAGGCTGCGTATAAGGGCGAGTCGTGGGGGCTGTCCATACAGGGCACTCACGAGGAGGCAGAGCGCATAACTCCGGAGTCCGCCTACGGTGCGTACACGGAGATGCTGCGCAGCGGCAGGATAGAGATATCCGCTGTAGGATGCAGTGATTTCACAGAGAGCGAGCAGCTGCTGACAGCGGCGTTTGCAAAGCTTACCAGGAGCGGCGTCTGCACGCCGTATTACCGCCCCAGTCCGCTGAAGTCGCAGACATTGTGTGTTTCGGAGGACATGCCCATGAAGCAGGCGATAATGCGCATGTACTTCAAGGCTCCAGAAATGAGCGACAGATACGCAGGTGTGCTGCTGTCCATGATACTTGGCGGAATGACCACATCTCGCTTTTTCATGAACATCCGTGAGAAGCAGTCGCTGTGCTACTACTGCGGCAGCTTTTCAAACCGCTTTAAGAGGGTCATCACCGTGAGTGCAGGAGTTGACGCAGAAAATGTGGAGCGCACACGTGAGGCTGTTGAGGCGGAGATACGGGACATCTGTGAAAACGGAGTCAGCGAGCAGGAGCTTTCCCGTGCAAAGCTTGAGATAATAAACGACGCACGGTCGGTATACGACGGGGTAAATTCCATTTCGTCGTGGTATGGCTCGCAGCTTATGGATGATGAGGTGATAACTCCCGAGCAGTATATCGAGAGTATACAGGCGGTCACCGCAGAGCGTATACAGGCTGCCTGCCGTATGTATTCGCCCGACACATTCTATACACTTATGCCTGAGGGGGTGCAGCCATGATAGAG
>JAGAKC010000235.1 GCA_017848155.1 Oscillospiraceae bacterium
ATACTGAGATATATAGAGCATATTACTGATATTGGGGGTAAATAAATATGAAAAAAATCCTGACCGCCGTTATCTGTGCAGTGCTTCTGACAGGCTGCAGCGGCGGAGAAAGCAGCGTAAGTGTGACGCCTGACAGTACGCCGCTCCTTACGTCAGATCCAGAGCCGTCTGCGGCTACAGATAAAGCCGAAGCAAACGAGCAGAATGACTCTGAGGGTGAAACGGTCGGTGTCAAGGAGCCGCAGCTTTTATACAACGGAAAGCTGATGAATTTTTTAATTTCGACGCATCATACGATACTTGAGAAAACAGAAGATGGATATGTGTTCGTAGACAACGGCACAGGCTTTGATATTCAGTTCTACAATGATGTGCTGTGTGATGAGCGTTATATCGGAGAAACGATACCTGTCGCCGGTACACCCGAGAATGAGCTTGAGATTGGTTATAGTCAGTCATCTGCATCTGCTTCCCTGTATGATGCAGGCGGCGGTCTTGTAATGATGCTGTGCAGACTTACAGCGGATGGTGCTGACGGTGGAGGTATCATGCTGGGTCATGCGCCTGACATGGTATATGGAGGGTCTTTTCTAGTTCCCAGCGAGTATAACTATGACGAAGCAGTGACGGAATATCCCGAGCTTCATCACAAGTATTCCGATATCATTTCGGCAGACGGCGAAGATGATGTTATGAGGCTGAGCTGCTTTGGCGTAATGTACACCTGCAGTGAACCGCATTATGTATTTGTCGGAAAAAAGGAGGGGGACAGCTTCAGACTGGAGGATACCTGTACTGCGCTTAGCGAGGAGGATATCAGCGGCTTCCTTTCGAAGGATGAGTTTATAGGTACATCTGTCCCTGTTGCTTCGGGCATTCCCGAAAATGACCTTTGTATGTCGGGCACGGACATTCCTGCAGAGGTGTATCGCGTTAATAATGATGTCCTGCTGTGTCTTTTCAATACGTCAGGTGCGGAGCAGTACTCAGGTCTGTTCTTCACATCAGCTGATTATTTCAACGCATATCTGCATCACTATGACATTTTAGGTCACTGTTTTCAGTAAATAAAGAACGGAGGAATGAATGTTCCTCCGTTTATTTTATACATACCGCTGTACCTCTGTTTCCTGTCCGTCTTCGATGTAGATACGGGGAACACGGGTCCCGATGGCGCATAGCAGCTCGTAGTTTATAGTACCGATAAGCTCAGCGGCTCTTTCCATGGAGCAGCCGCCTTCAAGCTCGTTCGAGTACACCGTGACCACATCGCCGATCTTCACATCAGGGATATCCGTAACGTCGATAAGCGTCTGATCCATACATATCCTGCCGCAGACAGGTGCATATCCGCCGTTCACCTCGCAGCTCCACTGACCCGACAGCCGCCTGTTGAAGCCGTCTGCATAGCCGCATGCAATAAGTGCGAGCTTTGTGTCACGCTGTGCTGTGAATGTCCTGCCGTAGCTTACGGTAGTTCCTTCGGGGATAGTCTTGAGCTGGCTCACCACGGTTTTCAGCTGCATCACAGGCTTTATCCCGTCAGGGAAGGGGAAAGCTGCGTCAGGCTTGTGACCGTACATGATTATACCTGCCCTGACAAAGTCGCCGTCACATTCGCCGTGATACAGTATACCGCCGCTGTTCTGTGAGTGCATCTTAAGTCCTCTGCTGCGGCAGATATCCTGAAGAGCCTTCTGCTGTCTGCGTGTGAACTCCATGTTTTCCTCGTCAAGACTGTCTGCCACCGCAAAATGTGTGTAGCCTGCACGGCAGTCAAGACCCTCCTGCGAGAGGATGAAGTCAGCCTCCGCTGCGGTGGTTATACCCACTCTGCTCATGCCCGTGTCGAATTTTATGTGCACGGGGACTTTTACGCCCCGTTTTATAGCTTCGTCGGACAGCAGCTTTGCGTATTCCGTAGTGCCCACGGTGAATATGTAGTGCCTGTCGAGATTCTCAAAGATAAGCGGAATATCGCAGTAGCCGAAGATGAGTATATCTCCCTCAATGCCGCCTGCTGTAAGTCCCTGCGCCTCCCAGAGATTCGACACTGCAAAATGCCTGATACCGCACCTGTTAAGTGCCGCCGCACAGTGAGTATCGCCGTGTCCGTAGGCATTCGCCTTTACGATAGCGATCAACTCCTTGCCGTCCGCAAGCTTTTCTATTTCCTTTATATTGCTTTTCAGAGTGTCAAGGTTTATCTCAGCCCATGTTCTCCAATAAAAATTGTTCATGATATTACCTCAATGTTATTGAAATTTCGGAACAAATGTGATATACTGATATAAGGATTATATTCGGCTATCCGTCTGTTCAGAAACACATACAAATATATTATATAGCCAAATGCCCGAAATTTCAATACGGTTTTTAAAATTAAAAGAGTTTTTTTTATTTTTATGTAAAAGAAAGGCAGCATATCTATGGCAGTACGCAGAAAAAGTAATTGGTATATCTATTTTATAGCATTCGGTCTTACGATGGCATTCGTCGTGGGAATAATCTTCACATTCAGCTGGTTCTTGTTCCCCGAGAAAAAGAATGAAGCTTCGGGACTTACCTCCGACGGACAGCTTGCGGACGATTTCAAGCCTGACGCAAGCCATAATTTCTCCGTCATCACCATGCTTTCCGACAGGAACAGCGACATTCCCGAGCTGTTTGTGATGGTGGCGTTCAATGCGGTCGAAAACAGGATAGTGCTCATGCCCCTGTCAAACGGTATCAGTGTACCGACGACCGAAAGGACCTTGCCGAATGTATATGCGGCACAGGGCGGACAGGGCGTTATCTCGGCTGTTGCGGATGCGACGGGAATAACCTGCGATGCATATTTCTGCATCGACAGAGAGGGCTTTGTAAGGCTGGTATCAGCCTACGGAAATGTTGAGTACAACGTTCCAAAAACGCTCATCGTCAATGACGACGAGGAGCTTGACACGTTCAATGCAGGCATGAAGATGTTCAGCGCCGAGTCGCTTTTCAGATATGTGTACCTTGCTGATTTCGGCGAGGACGAGTCCTACCGCTTCAATATGATAGGCGATGTCATGTCCGAGCTTATAAATCAGAACATCACATATGTTGACAGCGATATGCTGGACAGCTACTTTGCGATAATAAAGGATTCCACCGACAACAGCTTCACAGAAGCGCTGTACAGCGAAAAGAAAGCGGCGCTGCTGAATACGGTCACATACGGCACTGTACCTGCGGAGTACTATATCCCTTACGGAGAGTATAGCGAGGACGGCGGATTCGTTATTGCTGAAAATTCTGTTACGACGATAAAGCAGAAGTGCGGAGTATATTGATAAAAGGAAGTGTACACATGGAAAAAAGAATTGAAAATGTAATGAAAGCGCTTGAAAGAAATAAGATGAAGCCTTTTTATGCCGAAAACAGGGAGCAGCTTCATGAAATAGTCCGCTCACTGATAAAGGACGACAGGCTGATAACTGCGGGCGGCTCGATGTCGCTCAAGGAGAGCGGTGTGACGGAGCTTCTCATGACCGAGTACAAGGACGTGTTTCTTGACCGCTCAAAGGGCACTACCCCCGAGGAGATAGGTGATATCTACCGCAAGGCTTTCGTTTCAGATACATTCTTTGCAAGCACCAACGCACTCACCGAGGACGGCGAGCTGTACAATGTTGACGGAAACGGAAACCGTGTTTCGGCTATGATATTCGGCCCGAAGCAGGTGGTGCTGGTGGTCGGCACGAATAAGATAGTAAAGGACATGGATGAAGCGGTGCGCAGAGTTGAAACTGTTGCTGCGCCGAGAAATACCGTGCGCCTTGACTGCAATACTCCCTGCAAGACGACAGGCGAGTGTGGTCATTGCCACAGCGACGCACGTATATGCTGCTCATATGTGAGGCTAGGTCAGCAGCGTGTTCCTGACAGGATAAAGGTCATCATAGTAAACGAAGAATTAGGATATTAAGAAAGGAAAAAACATATGTCTATCATCAAGCTTACAGCGCCCTGCAAGGATTATATCTGGGGCGGAAACAGACTCCGTGAGGAGTACGGAAAGGTCCTGGATTCGGATAAGATAGCCGAGAGCTGGGAGCTTTCCTGCCACAAGGACGGACAGAGCGTGGTCGCATGCGGCGAGTACGAGGGCAGGACGCTTACAGAATACATCGAAGCAAAGGGAAAGGGCGTTCTTGGAACGAACTGCGACAGATTCGAGTATTTCCCGATACTAATAAAGCTCATCGACGCAAAGGATAATCTTTCCGTGCAGGTGCACCCTGACAATGAATATGCAATGCGTGTCGAGGGCGAGTACGGCAAGACCGAGATGTGGTACATAGTTGACTGCGAGGAGGGTGCAGAGCTTCTCTACGGCTTCAAGCATGAGATAAGCAAGGAGGAGTTTGCGGAGCGCATCGCAAACAATACACTTCTGGAGGTCACAAATAACGTTCCTGTGCATAAGGGTGACGTATTCTTTATTGAAGCAGGAACGCTTCATGCGATAGGCAAGGGCATACTTATCGCAGAGATACAGCAGAATTCCAACACGACATATCGTATCTACGATTACGGCAGGGTAGGTGCGGACGGAAAGCCAAGACCTCTCCATGTTGAGAAGGCATGCGAGGTAACAGAGCTTGTACCGCCGAAATACCCCACCAACGCCGAGGGCAAGGCTCAGGCGATAGAGGGCGGCGAGATGACTCTGCTGCGCTCCTGCGAGTATTTCAATGTAAACAGGCTGTCTGTGGACGGCACAGTGAAGCTGACCGCTTCTGACAAGTCGTTCAATTCTCTGCTGGTGCTGGACGGAAAGGTAGCTGTCAGTGCAGGCGCTGACGGGGTAATTGCACAGAAGGGCGACAGCGTGTTTATCGACGCAGGCACAGGCGATTACACCATTTCAGGCTGCGGCGAGATGATCCTTACCGATATCATCTGACAGATAACTGTTTTGTAAAGGAGGAGCTACCATGGCTTATTACATCGGCATCGACATCGGCGGCACAAATATTGCGTGCGGTATCGTGAACGATAGCTTCGAGATAATCGCACGCTCAAAGGTAAAGACCAACGCTCCAAGACCCTATGAGGAGATACTTGCGGATATCAAGAAGTCGGTGGAGCTTGCGTGCAGCGAAGCAGGTATATCCCCCTCTGACGCAGAGAGCATAGGCATTGGGTGTCCTGGTACCTGCAACAGCGACGGAATAGTTGAATACAGTAATAATCTGGGATTCGTGAATGTACCTCTGCGCCCTGATATAGAGGCTGCATTCGGAATAAAGACCTACCTTGACAATGACGCAAATGCGGCTGCCTTCGGCGAGTATGTGGCAGGAGCTGCAAAGGGCGCTAAAAACGCAGTTGCGATAACTCTCGGCACGGGAGTAGGTGCAGGAATAATAATCGACGGCAGGATATACAGCGGAAGCAACTGCGCAGGCGGCGAGATAGGTCATACTGTCATCGTCGTTGACGGACGTCCCTGTACCTGCGGCAGGAAAGGCTGTTTTGAGGCTTATTCCTCTGCAACTGGCCTTGTGAACATGACGAGAGAGGCGGCAGAGCTTCATCCCGGGTCCGTGATGAATACCTATATCGCAGAGGACGGAAAGGTTTCCGCACGCACGGCATATAAAGCCATGAAGAATGGCGATGAAGCAGGAAAGGCTGTAACGGAGCAGTATGTAAAGTACCTTGCCTGCGGAATTGCAAATACGATAAACATATTCCAGCCTGATATACTCTGTATAGGCGGCGGTGTCTGCAACGAGGGCGACACGCTTCTTGTACCGTTGAGAAAGGCTGTGGCGGAGCAGGTCTACTCCAGAAACAGCGCAAAAAATACAGAGATAGTCGTATGCTCGCTTGGAAACGATGCGGGAATAATCGGCGCTGCCATGCTGTGCAGGCAGTAAAAAACAGCACAAAAGAGAGGAATACCAACCATGAGAAGCGACCTTATTAAGGCAGGAGTTGAAAAGACTCCCCACAGAGCTATACTGAAATCACTTGGCGTAACTGACAGCGAGATGAACAGACCGTTTATCGCAGTGGTGTGCGCTGCAAGCGATTATGTGCCGGGTCATCAGCACCTGCACGAGATATCCAGATACGTTAAGGACGGAATCAGAAACGCAGGCGGTGTGCCCTTTGAGTTTTTCACCATAGGAGTGTGCGACGGTGTTGCGATGAATCACAAGGGTATGAGGTATTCTCTTGCGTCCCGTGAGCTTATCGCTGACAGCATCGAGGTAATGCTTACGGCGCACCCCCTTGACGGAGTTGTGTTCATACCAAACTGCGACAAGATAGTGCCGGGAATGGTGCTTGCGGCATCACGAATGGACCTGCCTGCGATATTTGTGAGCGGCGGACCGATGAATCCCGGCTGTGTACAGGGAAAAAGGGTAGGCTACTCCGAGATATACGAAGCGATCGGTCAATATAAGAGCGGCGAGATAGGCGATGATGTCATCAGGGATTTTGAGGACAATGCATGTCCCACCTGCGGCAGCTGCTCGGGAATGTACACAGCAAATTCCATGAATTGCCTTA
>JAGAKC010000236.1 GCA_017848155.1 Oscillospiraceae bacterium
ATGCTGTCGGAGATGCGCTGCTCAAGGCTCTTTATCGGGTAAAGCTCCGAAAAATAGCGGTCAAGGCTGTTTTCGATGCCGCTGCACTGACTGTACCAGTCGCACAGCATCCCCGTTTCACGGAGTATCTCCGCCACGTCCAGCAGCTCACGGAAGGACAGCGCCGACCCGCTCCTGCAGCGCTTCAGCGACCCTGTGATGTCCTTTATCTTTCTGAAACGTGGAGTGCCGAATTTCGCAGACAGCGTGAATGCGTCGTCCGTCTTTTTAAGCTCCTCACGCATCTTCTCCCCGTCAAAAAAGGGCTTCAATTTAAGCGCCTGCTCACGGCAGGAATCGCTGTAGGTCTGGTCTGCAAGAAGCTCCAGTATCTTGTCAAGCTCCAGCTTTCTGAAATATTTGTTCATGATTACCTCTTTTCAATATATACTGCCCTCAAAAAAACGCAGTAATCCCCATAGTGATACATGATATATTATATCTGAAATCCCCTCTGTTGTCAACAGCATGCGGATATGCGGCTCTGAATGTTCATATTTTTGTGCATATCAGAACATAAACCGCCCTGATATTCGTATGAAATCAATAATGACAAATCGGCGCAGAGGGTGTATAATATGTTCATATCCGAAAGCAAAACGGAACAGGAGGTGTCACGGAATGGCGGACAGGATGTACATATGCATCGACCTTAAGAGCTTTTATGCCTCGGTGGAGTGCGCTGACAGGCGGCTCGACCCGTTCAAGGTCAACCTTGTGGTGGCGGACGAAAAGCGTGGCGCAGGTGCGATATGCCTTGCGATAACTCCTGCCATGAAAGCGCTGGGGATACGCAACCGCTGCCGCCTTTTCGAGATACCGTCAGGCGTGAAGTACATCACAGCCATGCCACGCATGAAGCGCTACATGGAAGCCTCCGCCGAGATATACAGCATATATCTCAGGTATTTCAGCGAGGAGGACATACATGTCTACTCCATCGACGAGTGCTTCATAGACGTCACGTCCTACCTGTCCTTTTACAAAAAGACCCCGAAGGAGCTTGCGGTGATGCTGATGCAGGCGGTGCAGGAGCAGACGCACATCTGCGCCACGGCAGGAGTGGGGACGAATATGTTTCTTGCAAAGGTGGCGCTGGACATTACCGCAAAGCATGCCCCCGACCATATCGGTGTCCTTGACGAGGACAGCTTCCGCCGCACCATGTGGGACCACACCCCGATAACCGATATCTGGGGCATAGGAAAGGGCACGGCGGCACGGCTGGAGCGGCTGGGTGCGTATACGCTGCACGATGTGGCTATCCTCGATGAAAAGGTGCTGTACAAGACCTTCGGCATAAATGCGCAGTATCTCATCGACCACGCAAACGGCAGAGAGCCATGCACCATTGCGGATATCCGCAGCTACACCGCCAGAACGCAGTCCCTGTCCCACGGGCAGATACTTTTCTCCGACTACGACTACCACGGGGCGCTGCTGGTGATGAAGGAGATGGTGGACAAGCTGGTGCTGGACCTTGTGGCAAAAAAGAAGGTGACAAACTGCGTGTCGCTGTATGTGCGATACTCACGGGATATCGAAAAGCCGACGGGCACCACGAAAAAGCTCACCGCCTACACAAGCTCCTACAGCAAGATAGCCGACGCTTTTGAGCGCTGCTACAGGAGCGCTGTGCTGGACTATGCGCCGATACGTGCGATAAATATTGCGCTCGGCGACCTTGCGGATGAGGAATGTGCCGTCACCGACCTTTTCACCGACCCAGCCGCAGAGGAGCGTGAGCACCGCATGCAGGAGGCGATACTCGCCATAAAGAACAGATACGGAAAAAACGCTGTGCTGCGAGCCATGAGCTACCAGCCGGGCGCAACCGCACGCAGCCGAAACAAGCTGATAGGAGGTCACAATGGGGAGTGAAAGAGCAAAGCTGTTCATGTCATTCGACAGCTTAAAGGGCTACTACGACATGATAGCCGAAACGAAACGTGAAAAGGAGCCTCGCCGTGAGCTGTCCGAGGACGATGCGGCTGCGCTGTCAGACATACTGCTCAACATAAAAAAGGGCGACATGGTGCAGGTCACCTACTACCGCAGCGACTTCTACGACACCATAACAGGTACAGTCACCGCCGCCGACAAGGTCTTTCGCCGCCTTACCGTCCAAAATACCGTCATACCCTTTGCGGATATAGCAGAGATCAGGCGCTGATTCCTATTTTAAAAACCGCTCCCCCGTGGCGCAGGGTGTTTCCTGCTGTCCTCGGGGGAGCATTTTTTATTCCTTTGGTGTTCCGCAGCTGGGGCATACCGCATACGCTGCGTCGTTCTGCGCTCCGCAGCCACGGCACTGCCAGCCTGTCGGCTTTGCAAGGCTTATACCTGTGGTGGGCTGTACGGGGGTGGAC
>JAGAKC010000237.1 GCA_017848155.1 Oscillospiraceae bacterium
AGGATACCATTCAGCACAGCAAGATCATCCTCAGAGATATTTCTCAGCATTACCTCCTCTGCCTTATCAAATGCTTCAAGTATCTTTGCGTGCATCTTCCTGCCCTTGTCAGTAATGTACACGTGAGTTTCACGGCGGTCGTTGTCGTTCTTCTCACGGCGCACGATGCCCTCACGCTCCATATTGCGCAGAGTGATGCTTATGGTGGGAGCCTTCAGCTTTGTGATCTTTACAAGCTCAAGCTGGGTGAGTCCGTCGCTCTCCATAAGGGGCTTCATAACATGACGATAGCTTGCACGCATGCCTATCTTTTCAAGCTCACGTCCTACATATTTTCCAAACAGGAACGATGCGTCATTCACACATCTTATGGTATCATTGCCCTTGAACATAAAGGTGTTGTTGTTACTGTTTTTCATTTTTTCTTCCTTCCTTTTCATAAAAACGTTATAATTTTGCCATAAAAGATCACCAACAGTTTTCACTACCATTTATATCTGCTAATCTTATTATACAACTTTTTTCGTGATTGTCAATAAATTCTATGTGAAAAAATGATGAAAATATACAACCCCAGCATTTTCCATCGCCCCACAAACCTTTTTACAATCAGAATTAAAACGTTTTCACAAACTGCAAATGAATAATTTTCCATTATCATTTTTTGTAACCGTTTTGTAACTGCCTTGACATAATTCTGTAACTATTGTATAATACATATATCGACATTTTGCACTGATACGGAGATAAAACATTCATGAAGTTAAAAACAGCTATCATCACGGCATTTGCTGCTGCATGCCTCCTTTCCACCGCTGCATCAGCAGGAGAGTATCACTCTTTTTCCCTTGAAAGCGGCACATACGGCGGCGCTCAATTCGTATGGATATACACCGATGATGATACAGAGGTGTACTACACCACTGACGGCTCAGCGCCTGACAGCAGCTCGGCTCCTGTAGGCTCGGCTCCTGTGGTTGTAACGGAAAACACAACTATTCGCACCGCCGCCTATACAGACGGTGAGCTTACAGAAACTGATTCCGTGACGATAAAGATACGCACAGCCTCCCCCAGAGCGAATAAGGACAGCGGCACATACAACGATAAGGTAAAGGTCAAGCTGTCATGTGCAGAGGACGGCGCACGTATATACTACACAACGGACGGAAGTACACCAACAAAGGAGTCAAAGCGATACAGGAAGGCTATCACAATCACCGAGGACACCACGCTTAAGTTTATCGCCTACAGCGATGACCACGCAAAAAGCAAGGTAGTCACCAGAAGATACAAAATAACTGATTCCGTTTACGAAAACGAGCAGCGTCAGCAGATGTTTGAGCTGGTAAACAGCACCCGTGCCGAAAAGGGTCTTGCTCCGCTGGAGGAGCTGCCTGAGCTTTCGGATATTGCGCAGCAGCGTGCAAAGGAATGCAGCGCATATTTTTCACACTGGCGTCCCAACGGCACCAAATGGTATACTCTTCTGGAGCAGGCCGGACTTATGCGAAGCGTGCGTGGTGAAAATATCGCATACTTCTACCCTACCGCAAAGCAGGCGCTTGCGGCTTGGATGGATGACAGCGGCCACCGTGCAAATGTCCTTGCCCCCGACGGGAAATACATAGGCATCGGCTACTATAACAACGGATATGCGAGCTACTGGGTGCAGCTGGTATTAGGTGATGGATAATGGGGATACTTCAATACAACGATGTACATACCGGGCTTCTCGCACAGCGCGACGGGAAGCTCGGCGATTTTATTTTGCAGACAGGCTTTGTGCAGCGCACGGTCTTTGATGACTTTTTCAGCGGTCTGTGTTATAATATAGTAAACCAGCAGCTTTCGATGAAGGCATGCGATACGCTATGGGGAAAGCTTACAAAGACTGTCGGTACGATTTCCCCCGAAGCCTGCACGGATGCTGAACAGCTCAGAGCCTGCGGTCTGTCGGGAAGTAAGGCAGGCTGTATAGCTGCCTGTGCGGAGAAGTTCATCTCGGGAGAGCTTTCCTCAGAAATGATCTCGCAGATGACCGATGACGAGGTCAGGAAAGCTCTTACCTCAATAAAGGGCATAGGAGAATGGACAGCGGAGATGACGCTGATATTCTGTCTTGGCAGGATGGACGTGCTCAGCCTTTCCGACTACGGTATCAGGAAGGGACTTTCATTGCTGCACGGAATCGATATCAACGACAGAGCTTCAATGAAAAAATACAGGCAGATATACTCGCCATACGGCACTGTAGCTTCTATATATCTATGGGAAGCCGCACGGGTACCGGCTGAAAAAAAGGAGAAATAAAATGCTGAAACAGATACTGAAACAAAGCTCCTGCGGTAAGTGCAGGATATGCTGTGGCTTTGACGAAAGCGACAAGTGGGAGATACCACTTGTTTTTGACGAGCTGAAAAAACTGATCGAGGAAAGATTTCCAGATGTAAAGCTCATCCCGAGAGGAAACGAGCATGTTTTTGACATGCAATTCAACGGCGATGAGGTAGTATACTGCCCCATGCTTACGGAAAACGGCTGTATCCTCGGCGACGACAAGCCGTTTGACTGCCGTATCTGGCCGTTCAGGGTAAACGATCTGAACGGAACACGGGTGATAACCGTTTCGCCCGTCTGCGGCGAGGTATCGTCACTGCCGTTAAGCGCTCTTACGGAGTTTGCAGAAAAGGACGGTTTTGCACAGAAGCTGTTTCGTGCAGCAAAGGCTCACCCTGATATGGTAAAGCCCTACATCAGCGGCTACCCTATCATAGCAGCAGAGGTCTAAAATGTAAACCAAACAAGGAATAAAACTGCTTTTTCAACTAAAGTTAACTTTTTCCGAAAATGTTACGCAAAAGACACATCAATGCAATCGCAGGTTGGTGGAATCTCGCATCAGACTGTGATATAATCAATTCAGCGAGGTGAGAATATGGCAATTCAATATGACAATTTCAGAATCTTCCGCAAGCAAAGCGGACTCACACAGGAGGAGGTTGCTGAAAAGCTCGGAGTTTCACGTCAGGCTGTTGCAAAGTGGGAGCGTGGCGAAACTGCTCCCGATATAAATTTCTGCATCGAGCTTGCGGGGCTTTACGGCACGACCGTTGACGCACTTGTCAGCAAAGCATATGTGACCGATGACGACCCTGAAAGCAAAAAGCATGCTTTCGGAGTGGCAAAGGTAAACGACAAGGGTCAGATAACGATGCCGAAAAAGGCACGTGAGATGTTTGATATCAAACCGGGCGACTCGCTTCTCGTGCTCGGAGAAGAAGGCAGAGGCATCGCAATAATCAACCTCGGCAACATGCCGACAGAATAACATTTTCGGAGGTACATCAATGAAAGCAGTTGAAGCCAGAGAGCTTACAAAAAAGTACAGGACAAAGACTGCCGTTGACGGGATAGACCTTGATATCAACG
Source organism: Oscillospiraceae bacterium (assembly GCA_017848155.1). GTDB lineage: Bacteria > Bacillota > Clostridia > Oscillospirales > Ruminococcaceae > CAG-115. The sequence goes on from JAGAKC010000237.1 coordinate 3,433, forward strand.
ACGGCGAGCTGTTTGCGCTGCTTGGTGTAAACGGCGCAGGTAAGACGACTACGATACGTATGCTGTCCTGCCTGTCCACACCTACTGACGGCAGGGCTTCCATCTACGGAAACGACATAAGAAATGACAGCACCGGCGTCAAGAATATTATTGGCATATCGCCGCAGGACACTGCTGTTGCGGATAATCTCACGATAAAGGAGAATCTTCAGCTTATCGCAGGAATATACGGCTTTTCAAAGGAAAAGGCAGCTCAGCGTGTGCAGGAGATGATAGACCTTTTCGGTATGGAAGAAGTCAGAAATGACCGTGCAAAGACGCTTTCGGGCGGCTGGAAGAGGAAGCTCTCCATCGCCATGGCGCTTATATCCGAGCCGAAGCTGCTGTTTCTCGATGAGCCTACACTTGGCCTTGACGTACTTGCAAGACGTGAGCTGTGGACAGCTATAGAAGCTCTTAAGGGTAAAATGACCATAATACTCACCACCCACTACATGGAAGAGGCTGAAGCACTTTCCGACCGCATCGCAATAATGCTCGGCGGCAGAATAAAGGCGATCGGTACGCTTTCCGAGATAGAAGCTATCTCAGGCGAGAGCGGACTTGAAGCTTCCTTTGTAAAGATCGCAGATATGACAAAGAAAGGAGAGCTTTGATAATGGATCGTACAATTTCTTTTGCGTCGAGAAACTTCAAGGAGCTTCTCCGTGACCCTCTCAGCTACATATTCTGTCTTGGCTTTCCGCTGGTGATGCTGGTGATAATGACACTGGTAAACTCCAGTATCCCGCCCGAGGCAAAAATGACCATCTTCCGCATAGACAACCTTTCGGGAGGTATCGCAGTATTCGGCCTTTCGTTCGTGATGCTTTTCACCTGTCTTTCGGTGTCAAAGGACAGAGCTGGCTCTTTCCTTGTAAGGCTGTACGCTTCTCCCATGAGATCATCCGACTTTATCGCAGGCTACATACTCCCCGTTTTCCTGCTGTCCATGATGCAGCTCATCATCACCTTTATAGCATCTGTCATCATCGGTCTTATCGTAGGTATACAGCTTGATATCCTCGGCTGTCTGCTGGCTTCGCTGTCGCTCATTCCCCTTTCCGTTACGATGATATCCATCGGACTTCTTTTCGGTACGCTGTTCAGCGAAAAGGCTTCTCCCGGACTTTGCTCCATCGTCATCTCCCTTGCTTCCTTTCTCGGAGGTGTATGGTTCGATGTCGAGGGTATAGACGGAGTGCTTTCCACCATCTGCAATATCCTGCCATTCTTCCACGGCACAAAGGCTGCAAGAGCCGCTATCGCAATGGAATTCGGCGATTACTGGACGCATATCGGTGTGACAGCAGCGTATGCGCTGGTATTTACGATCATCTCGATCCTCGTTTTCAGAAAGAAGATGAAGGCTGATCTGTCTTAATAAAAACACAGATATCCCCTGACGAGCCAGGGGATATTTTTGTCTGAAAAAATATTTTTCTGTTGTCCTTATTTTGTATTGATTTATCGGTAAAATCTTGTTATAATATTATATAAGGTGTAGTATATCCGCACCGCATCCGAAAATATCAAGCCGTGAGGCTTCAGACATATACTTACGTGACAGAAAGAGGTAACAATTATGAGCAAGGTCTTACTTATCGGAGAACCCATGGAGCTGCTTTTGGCAGAAGATGAAGGCAAGCTGTCAGAGGTAAAGAGGTTTTCTGCGCATGTGACAGGCGCAGAGCTTACCGTAGCTGTCGGTATCACCCGACTCGGTCTTGAGGCAAGATACATGACAAGGCTCGGAAACGACCCCAGAGCCGAGCGCATACGCACATTCATGAAAGAAAACAGCATTTCAGACGAGCTGCTGATAACCGACGAGCTTCATCAGACAGGCTGTATGATGAAGAACAAGGCTGCTCCCGGTGAGCATGAGATACACTATTATCGTCAGAAGACCGCTGCGTCCTTCCTTTGCGAAAAGGATATGGACGAGCTGGACCTGTCGGATATACACGCTATATATTTTACGGGAACCTTCCCTGCAATATCCGACACAGCTGCTGCAGCGGCAAAAAGGCTGATAAAGCGTGCGCAGAAGGATCACATCACGACCGTTTTTGACCCGAATCTCAGAGGAATACTCTGGACGACAGACGGAGATACTCTCGCACTTCTGAACGAGATAGCTTCGATGGTGGATATATTCGTACCAAATCTGAACGAGGCTGAAAAGCTCTGCGGTCTTAACGACCCC
>JAGAKC010000238.1 GCA_017848155.1 Oscillospiraceae bacterium
ACGCATCGTGCCGTGCTCATGTCCGAAGTAGCCAGGCTCTATCTCGTCTGACAGCGAGTTTCCGTGACCCATATGGTCGTTGCCGCACAGGGCAATATCGCTTTCGCAGAGAAACTCCGCAAGACCCTTGTAGCGCTCGATGTATTCGCACATGCCGTGGGACAGCATAACTGCCGCCTTAGGCTTTTCGGGGGTGTAGATATAGTAGCTGCAGTCGCAAAGCCCTGACGAGCTTTTAAAGCTGCCTGTAAGCTTTTTCATAATGCCGTACCTCTTTCCGTTGTTGTTACGGATTTACCGCTTCAAGTCTATATATGGGCAGACCCATCGAGGTGAAGCGTGTTTCGTATTCTGTCATAATATTCCCCTCAAAGCCGCTGTTATGCAGGTCAAGGGACACGTTTTTCATCGGAAATCCGTTGGCGGAGAAATGCTCTATCGAAAATTCGAACAGGCGCATGTTGTCAGTTTTCTGGTGTATCTCCGCACCGCTTTTCAGCACCTCGTTATATATCTTCAGAAAGCGTGTATGGGTAAGGCGGTGCTTTGCGTAGCTCTCCTTCGGAAAGGGGCAGGAGAAGTTGAGGTACAGCCGCTCTATCGTGTGCGGACGGAAAAGGTGGTGGAGATATTCCGCCTGACCAAGGCAGAAGCGCAGGTTCTTCATGCCGCTCTCCATCAGCTTTTCTGCTCCCGTTACGATAACGTTCGGAGTTTTTTCTATCGCTATGTAGTTTATATCGGGGTTCCTTGCCGCAAGCTCCAGTATGAACTGACCCTTGCCGCAGCCTATCTCAAGATGCAGGGGATTTTCATTTCCGAACACCCTCATGCTGTCAAAGAACAGCTCGTCCTTTAACGGGTCGTCGGCATGCTCGTTCTGGTTCTGCATGTAGATCATCACCTCGCCGCAGGCAGCAAGCCTGTCCTCAAGATGGCGCTTTTTCCTCATTCTCATATCTGTACCTCTCGTCCTGTATGTTTCAAAAAACGGGGGAAACCTTATGCTTCCCCCGAACTGCTTCTTATGGTAAGCTCAGGCATTACACCCGTATATCTTACCACACACTGCGAAAAAAGTCAATACATCACGAAACGGATATCACATCATATCCTGCCTCTGTGACAGCGGCTGTCAGCGCTTCATCAGACACATCAGCCGTCAGTGTGACCGCCGCACTTTTTGCGTCAAGGTCTACCACTGCGGTAACGCCCTCGATAGCGTTCAGCGCCTTTTCCACGTGAGCTTTGCACTTGGGGCACATCATGCCCTCGATGATCATTGTCTTTGTCATGGTTTCTTCCTCCGTTGTGTTTTCTTTTTTGTTATCGTCACGGGCGATACTGCACCCGTTGTCCGTACATGCTTTGTCCTGCGGCATGCCCTTTACCCTGAACAGCCTTAACCGCAGTGCGTTCGTTACCACAAAGAACGAGCTTAAGCTCATCGCCGCAGCGGCTATCATGGGATTCAGTCTTATTCCGAACGGCAGGAACAGCGCACCTGCCGCAAGCGGTATTCCCACCGCATTGTAGAAGAACGCCCAGAACAGGTTCTGCTTTATATTGCGTATCGTAGCACGTCCCAGCGCTATTGCGGAGGCTGCGTCGCAGGGGTCGCTCTTCATCAGCACGATGTCTGCGCTGTCTATCGCAATGTCCGTGCCTGCGCCGATCGCTATTCCCACATCCGCAAGCGCAAGGGCAGGTGCGTCGTTGATGCCGTCGCCTATCATGGCGACCTTTCTGCCCTCGGCTTTGAGCCTGTTTATGTGCTCGGCCTTTCCTGCGGGGAGCACCTCTGCTATCGCCTCGTCCATACCTGCCTGTGCACGTATGACCTCTGCGGTGCGTCGGTTGTCGCCCGTCAGCATCACTACCCTTATCCCCATGTCGTGCAGCCGCCTTACAGCCTCCGCACCTGTCGGCTTTATCACGTCCGCAGCGGCGATCACGCCCATTGCACGGCGGTCATCCGCAATATACATCACGGTCCTGCCCTCGTCCGACAGACGCTGATGGTCGCTCTCTGCGGCTGATATGTCGATGCTGTGCTCCTTCATCAGCCGTGCGTTGCCCACATACCATTGTACGCCGTTTATCCGTGCGGTGACTCCTCTTCCGAAAAGTGCTTCAAAATCCGTCACCTCATACGGCGCAATGCCCTTTTCCTCCGCATACCTCGTTATAGCGGCAGATACGGGGTGCTCTGACAGCCTTTCGATGGAGTATGCCGCTCTTAGCGCTCCGTTTTCATATTCGATGACATCTGTGCAGACGGGTCTGCCCTCGGTTATGGTGCCCGTCTTGTCCATGACTGCGGTATCTATGCTGTGCAGTGTTTCCAGCGCCGTAGCTGACTTTATCAGTATCCCGTTTTCTGCGCCCTTTCCTGTACCTGCCATTATCGCCACGGGGGTAGCAAGACCCAGTGCGCAGGGGCAGGAAATAACCAGCACCGAGATGCCCGTTGAAAGCGCAAATGTGAAGCCGTAGCCCAGCACCAGCCACACCGCAAACGTAACAGCCGCTATCGACATGACCACGGGCACGAATATTCCGCTTATCCTGTCCGCAAGCCGTGCTATCGGCGCTTTTGAGGCTGCGGCGTCGCTGACAAGCTCTATTATCTTTGACAGAGTCGTGCTCTCGCCGACCCTTTCCGCACGTATCTTCAGAAATCCCGAGCTGTTTACCGATGCGGTCATGACCGTATCTCCCACTGTTTTCTCGGCAGGTATGCTCTCTCCCGTAAGTGCGGATTCGTCTATTGCGGCGCTGCCCTCGGTTATGACTCCGTCGGCAGGTATGCGCTGCCCCGGGCGCACCACGCAGATATCTCCCACCGAAAGCTCCTCTGCGGAGATAGTTGCCTCTGCGCCGTCCCTTATCACCACTGCGGTGTCGGGAGCAAGCTCGGTGAGATTCGTCAGTGCCTCGGCGGTCTTTGCCTTTGAGCGGCTCTCAAGGAATTTTCCCACGGTGATGAGAGTGAGTATAGTACCTGCGCCCTCGAAATAAAGGTCCATGTGATAGGTGTGCACAAGCTCCATATCGCCCGTGCCCATGCCGTAGCACATCATGTATATCGCAAATATTCCGTACACGACCGATGCTCCCGACCCTACTGCAATAAGTGTATCCATATTCGGCGCACGGTTTATCAGCGCCCTGAAGCCCTTTGAGTAGTAGCTCCTGTTAAGGTACATTATCGGCAGCACCAGCAGAAACTGCGTAAAGCCGAATGCCGCTGCGCCCTCTGTGCCGCTCATAAACTGCGGCAGGGGAGCGCCCAGCATATGTCCCATCGACACATACATCAGCAACGCAAGGAATACCACCGACAGTATAAGGCGGCGCTTCATCGCCCTTGCTTCATCGTTTTTCCTTTCGGTGACGGATTGCTTTGTGCTGTCGGCACCCTTTACGCTGCACCCGTAGCCTGCCTTTACCACAGCGCTACAGATGTCGCCGTCGGTTATCCCGTCATATTCCACGGTCATGCTGCCGCTCATAAGGCTGACCGTTACATCGGTCACTCCGCCGAGCTTCCTGACCGCCTTTTCCACATGCGCAGAGCAGGCAGAGCAGGTCATTCCCGTTACTGTAAATCTGTTTTTCATTTCTTCCTTTCCGTTAGCAGGAGCTAACTTAAGATGCTGAAAAACTGCGCTGCTGTCTGCTTTTTCAGGAGCAGCGCATCCTTTCCAGTGCTTCGTGCATCTTTATCTCGATAAAATCAGGCACACCTGTCTTGTATTCCACCTGATTGTGACTTTCGAGGTGCACCACTGTCGATGTGTCGGGCTCTGCCAGCGGCAGACACAGCTCCGCCGTAAATACCGAATCGGAGCGGCTTGCTTCAAAGCTGCCCGAGCACAGCTCGGCATATCTTCTTGCATACAGCAGACCGCAGCTGAAACGCTGCAGCATATCGGGCATGGTGTCATCATTGCCCTGTGCGATGAGATTCTGTATCTTCACCACCGCAAAGCAGCGTCCGTTTTCTCTTTTTGTAGTCACCAGTATTTCAGGCATGAAATCCTTCGGCGAATACAGCAGTGCATTCTGTATAAGGTTTACCACGGCAACTGTGCAGCGGCGCTTGTCGGTCATGACCTCTGCGCTGTCAACGGACAGCGGAGAAACGGATACGCTGCGTCTGCCGTCAAGATGTGAGCTGCACCTTACCGCCAGTCTGTCGCAGAATTGGCGCAGGTCAAACCT
>JAGAKC010000239.1 GCA_017848155.1 Oscillospiraceae bacterium
ATATTCGCATGACCCAGACGGCTGCTGACCGTCTTTATCGGCACGCCGCCTGCTATCATGAGCGTCGCATTCGTGTGGCGGAGCCCGTGTATCGAAACATCGGGCAAGCCCTTTCTCTGCACGAATTTGTGAAACCACGCACTCACGATATCGGGTCGCTGAGGCTCGCCCTTCCAGTTCGTAAATACTCGGTCGCTCTCCACCCACATATCGCCGAGTTCGGCTTTCACCTCGTCCTGCCACTGCTTGTATTCTTTCAGTAGATCTATCGCAACGGTCGGGACTTTTATCACTCGCTTGCTGCTCTCGGTCTTGGTGTCGTCCACGAAAACTCCCCTGTCGGGAACATACAGCAGGCTTCTGCGGATATGCAGGCACCGCTTCTCGAAGTCAACATCGTGCCATTCCAGACCCAGCGCCTCTCCCCTGCGCAGTCCCGTATACATCAGCAGAAGCACGATAACTGCGAAGTTGTACGGCTCGCCGTGGAGCGCCTCGGCAAGCTGTGCGGCACCGTGCTCGTCCAGAAACCTTGCCTCGTGACGCTTCGCCTTGGGCGGCTTTACTCGGTCGCAGGGGTTGCTGAATATCATCTGCCACTGCACCGCTGTCTGCAGAATCACCGACAGCAGGCGGTGGTATTTCTGTATCGTCACGCCCGAAAGTCCCTTGTCCTCGCCACGCTGAAAGCAGTCCTCGAATTTCAGCCCCAGAGCCGCACAGGCTTTCTGCGCCGTAAGCTCCGTCACCTTGCCGCCCTCGATGAGGGTGTTGAGCGTTTCTTTCTGCACGCCCATGGCGGTGTAGACGGTGGTCTTGGTCACGCCGAGGCGCTCGATGACCTCGCCGATATCAACGGTGGGATACCAGTAGACATCGCCCCTCACGCCGCTTTCCGACAGGTTATCGTAGAACGACAGCAGATGGAACGGCATTATCTTGCACAGCTTGAGGTTCCCGAGTGCGGCTTTTATGCGTGGAGTCATGGCACGGTAGCCTCGTATCGTTGATGGGCGGAGCTGCTTCTCGGCATAGTCCTTGAACCAGCGCTCGATGAAGTCCCCGAGCCTTGTGGAGTTATCCAGCACCTGCCCGTTCTTGCACTGTTCCTCGAACAGTATCGCAAGGCGGTACGCCTCCTTTTCGGCGTTCTTTTCACTCATCTTCGGGGAGGGCGTGAAGGTCTTGTATTTGACGATGCGCTTGCCCCTGCCGTCAAAGCCGCAGGAGGCTCGCAGCTCGTAGCTTTTTCCTCGTTTTCTTATGCTTGGCATGGTGGCTCCTTTCTGATAGTTAGGAATTAGGAATGAGGAGTGAGGAATTTCGGTGTCCCATGTTGCCTAGATTGGGCGGCGTCCGTGCCGCCCTTTTGGGGCAACTGCGCAGACATCGTGTCTGCGACCTTGGCGGACGTATCAAAATAGCGGCTTCGCCGCAAAAAGGTAAATTGGTCAAAGCTTTATTATCTCTGTTCCCATGCTTTCGGCGTATCTCACTGTGTAAGCAGTACCGCCTGTTGCCCTATGTTGGGCGGCATCCATGCACGCATTATTCGCTTCGCGAAAAACGCTGCAAATGGCAATATCTCCGTTTCGGCGACCACTGGTCGCCGATTTTGCTCCACAAAACCACTGCGATGTCGCAGGTGTATCGTCATAGTTATTGTGCTCTTATACCGCCCGTCTTCTCATCGACTGCCCGTCCAACACTATCTTTCCGCTTTCATCAGCTCCCACGCACATAGCCAGCAGGCGGTCGTATATCCGCACAAGCTCGATGGAATTGCGGTCGCTCCTGAGGTCTGCGGGAGCAAGATTTGTCGTCACTATCAGCGGAAGTCCGCTGCGGTAGCGGGTGTCGATTATCTCGAACAGCAGCTCCAGATTGCGCTCTGTGAGCCTTGTCGTGCCGAAATCATCCAGCACCAGCATATCCTCCGTCATAATGCGCTGAAAGGTCTGCTCGTCACGGCTGAAATCACCGCAGGCACGCAGCAGCGGCTGCATAGTCGTCACCCAAGCCCTGATGCCCCTGTCTATCAGCGCATTTGCGATACAGCAGGCATAAAAGGTCTTGCCTGTACCGACAGGCCCCATCAGCATAAGTCCCCTGCCCCTTGCCCTGTTTTCAGCGAACTCCTCCGCATACCGCCTGCATATCTCCGAGATATCGGCACGGTGTCCGTCGTCCGCCGAGAAATTCAGCTTAGCGTACAGACCTCCGCCAAGACAATGCCTGCGAAGCTCCTC
>JAGAKC010000028.1 GCA_017848155.1 Oscillospiraceae bacterium
AATACTTCTCCACTGTACGCTGCACTACATAAAAATGATCATCACCCGATCTGTAGTTCACCCAGTATTCTTCCTCGTCATCGACCAGCACCTCACTGCTGTGATTGCCCCGAAGCAGCTCCAACGAAAACCGCTTTTCAATAGATCTCGGTGCTGCACTTCGGTACTCGTCGGTTATTACGGGATAAATATTACCGTTGTGCTGTGAAAAGCTGCCGATAAAGCCGACGCTCACCGCACCGAGCACAGCAACGGCACAGACAACAGCAATTACTATCATCCTAAGACTGCTTTTGCCACCGTGCAGATAACGTTTGATGATTCGGGCACGAGTCTTTATATATCGCTCAGAAAAATCGCCCATGTACTTCTCGGGCGTATCTGAAAGCTCCATTTCCACCAGAACGCTCTCTGCCTCTTTCCAGAATCTCCTCGCCATAGCTCAAACCCCCAGATAATTCCTCAGCAGCTCCCTTGCCTGCCGCACCCTGCGATATATCACATGCGTGGACAGCTTCAGCAGCTCTGATGTTTCTTCTGTCGAAAACCCATACACGAAACGCAGCATCACCGCATGCCGCATCTCCTCGGGGAGCTTTCCGACAGCTTCTCTTATCTGCGCCGCATCCACCGCGTCAAGCTCTTCAAATGATACCTTCACGCACTCTTCGCCGATCTCTGACAGCGGTATGGTCTTAGTTCTGCTGCGCAGCATATTGAGCGCCGTATTCTTAGCAACGATAAGCAGCAGTGCTCTGCTTTTTGCTTTATCTCTGAACGATATCCTGTCCAGCTTGTCAATGATCACCTCAAACGAATGATGCACCGCATCCTCCGCATCAGCCTTGTTTTTAAGCACCCTGAAAGCGACACTGTACATCTCCCGTTCATGATCTATGTAGAGCTGTTCAACAAGGCACCGCTGTCCCTCATCTGATATTGCAGACATGAAGCTCCCTACCATAAGCTATCTCCTTTCAATCATCCTCTGTATATATAACACAGCAGAACACGAAAATTTGCATCAGAACAGAAAATAATATAAAAAACGGCGGAGCAAAAGCTCCGCCGAAATATTTATATCATATCAGTACCGTTTATCAAACGCAGCCCTGAGCCTTCATAGCCTCAGCTACCTTGATGAAGCCTGCGATGTTAGCGCCTGCAACCAGGTCATCGCCCAGACCATACTCGTTTGCAGCCTTTATGGATGCGTCGAAGATGTTCTTCATGATGCCCTTGAGCTTAGCGTCTACCTCTTCAGCTGTCCAGCTGTAACGCATAGAGTTCTGGCTCATCTCAAGACCTGATACAGCTACGCCGCCTGCGTTAACTGCCTTGGAGGGAGCAACGATAACGCCCTTGCTCTTAAGGTATGCAACAGCCTCATTTGTTGTGGGCATATTGGAAACCTCAACATAGTACTTAACGCCGTTTGCAACGATCTTTTCAGCCTCTGCCATGCCAACCTCATTCTGTGTTGCGCAGGGCATGATGATGTCAGCCTTAACGCTCCAGGGCTTCTCGCCTGCGTGGAACTCTGCACCAAACTTGTCAGCGTAATCCTGTGCTCTGTTACGGCAGGATGCACGCATCTCCAGCATGTACGCGATCTTCTCGGGTGTGTTGATGCCGTCCTTGTCATATACATATCCGTCAGGACCGGAAAGTGTTACTACCTTACCGCCAAGCTCTGTGACCTTAAGTGCTACGCCCCATGCAACGTTACCGAAGCCGGAGATAGCTACTGTCTTGCCCTTGATGGAGTCGCCGAAGTGCTCAAGCATGTTTGTGGTGTAGTATACTGCACCGTAGCCTGTAGCCTCGGGACGGATAAGGGAACCGCCGTAGGGGATGCCCTTACCTGTAAGTACGCCTGTGAACTCGTTTCTGAGTCTCTTGTACTGACCGAACATGTAACCGATCTCACGTGCGCCAACACCGATGTCGCCTGCGGGAACATCAAGGTCTGCGCCGATATGTCTGGAAAGCTCTGTCATGAAGCTCTGGCAGAAACGCATAACCTCTGCGTCGGACTTGCCCTGAGGATCAAAGTCGGAGCCGCCCTTGCCGCCGCCCATGGGCAGTGATGTCAGAGAGTTCTTGAAGATC
>JAGAKC010000240.1 GCA_017848155.1 Oscillospiraceae bacterium
AAACATGAGTATTTCAAAGACAGAGTTCGGTTCGTTCCGTGGCTACAGATGCTGGCTGATAACACTTGTGAACAAGAACGGCATGACCGCACGCATCACCAATTTCGGCGGAGCTGTGGTAGGACTTGACGTTCCCGACAAGGATGGAAAAATGGCGGATGTGGTGCTTGGCTACGACACGCTTGAGGGCTATGCTGAGGGCAACAGCTCCCACGGCGCACTGGTGGGAAGATATGCGAACCGCATCGGCGGAGCAAAATTCTCCATCAACGGTACAGAGTACAGCATCGCTCCCAATGACAACAAGGTGAACCATCTGCACGGAGGATTTTTCGGCTACAACAAGCGTGTGTGGACAGTCGATGCACTGAATGACGGCGACGAGCCTTCCGTAACGCTTGGCTACATCAGCCCTGACGGCGAGGAGAACTACCCCGGAACTGTAAAGATAGCCGTTAAGTATACCCTTACCGCAGCAAACGGTCTTGAGATAGACTATACAGCTGTTTCCGACAAGGATACCGTGATCAATCTCACGAATCATTCCTACTTCAACCTCAAGGGCGCAGGAAACGGCGACATCAAGGATCATATCGTTCAGATAAATGCAGATAAGTATACTCCTGTGAACGAGCTGCTGATACCTACTGGAAAGCTCGCATATGTTGCCGGAACTCCTTTTGATTTCCTTTCTGCAAAGCGTGTGGGCGAGGATATGGACAACGGCAGGCTGCCCAATGGCTATGACCACAATTTCGTACTGGGTGAGCCGCATGTTATGCGCACCGCCGCAGAGGTATACGAGCCGACCAGCGGCAGAGTTATGACCGTAAAGACCGACAAGCCTGCTATCCAGTTCTATATCGGTATAGGTCTTGACGGTGAGAGCGGCAAGAACGGCGCAAGCTACAACAAGTATGCAGGTCTGTGCCTTGAGAGCCAGTATTCTCCCGACTCCCCCAATCAGCCCACATTCCCCGACTGTGTGCTTAAGGCAGGGGACACATACCACTATACCACTGTATATGAGTTTTCGGTGAAGTGATGATCTGACAGCATTCAGCAGGGCGGAGATGATCCGCCCTTAGCTGTTGCGGTAAGGACGGTGCGGCATGAAGATTAACAAGAGCTATATTGCGGCAGGTGTACTGGTGCTTGCGCTGTCTGTCGTTTATATCAAGGATATGTCGCATATGGACAGGTATGAGCTGACCGTTACAGAGCATTGCAGCGGAAGCGGTATCCTGCTTTATCAGACGGAGAGCAGCCTGCCGTCACAGGCTGAATTTACCGTAAATGTAAACACTGCGGACTTAGAGGAGCTTATGAAGCTGCCGCAGATAGGTGAGAAGCGTGCTCAGGCGATAATCGACTATCGTGAGAGCTACGGGGAGATACTTGGCATTGAGGAGCTTTGTGAGATAGATGGGATAAGCAGAAGCCTTGCGGAAAAACTGTCACCTTATCTTGTTTTTTAAAGAAAAATAAATATTTTTTGAAAAAACACTTGACAAAGTGATAACGTTGTGATATAATAATTAAGTCGATACGGAGTGTATCGGAAAATAAAGCGGAATGGACAGTTGGCTGAGCTGGTCTAAGGCGCACGATTGGAAATCGTGTAACGGCTAATACCCGTTCCAGGGTTCGAATCCCTGACTGTCCGCCAATAAAGCTGCATCGAAAGGTGTGGCTTTTTTGTTTATGCAGAATAAGATCCAACATTCACGGAGATCGCTTCATATTTGTATAGAATAATAAACTTTTTTAACGAAACCGCAAAAAAATTTCTAAAAACACTTTATTTATTCTGCAAAGTGTGTTATAATTAAATATATATACTTGGATTAGAGGTTGATATGTATGGCTTTTTGCGATCTTAAGCCTGTCCGTATTTTTGACGAGGATTCAGGCTGTACATTTGTAATAGGTGATGTCTTTGCGGTGTATACCTTCGGTACAGACCGTCCTGTTGTCTATGAATGGGGCATGATGGAGGAGGTCATCGAGGAAAGACGTACACTGATATTCAAAACGGGGGAGTCAGTGTATAAGCTCCCGAAAAAATGCTTCTCTGTCCGTGAGGATTATTTCCGTGCGATAGCTATAATCGAGAGCAGCCGCAGGGAAAGTGATTTTTCGTATACCCATGAGAACAGGGTGCTCCCCACAAAGGATCAGTACATAGAGTTCGATTACAGCAAGGACGCTTATATCGGCGAGTCCGTTATTGATGAAAACGACACGGCTGCAGCGTTCATCATGCTTATGAACGTAAAGCTTGTGAAGCTGCTGTGGCTTATCGCTATACTTATTATGCTGGCGGTATTTGCGCTGCTGCATCTCTTCATCGGAGTTACACGTGATAATATATTGTACTTTATCCCGATTTCCGTTGCAGTCGGAGGTATTATCACTCTTATAGTATACCTCGTGTGCCATGCCGTTGCAAGAAGCAAATACCAGAAAATGTCGGGCACAGACCCTGCTGCGGATGAGATCATTACCTTCGCTGTGTGTCAGTACGGTTTCGCTGCATGCGAGAGCTGTATTGCAGATAATCAGGAGGTAGTGCCCTGGAAGATGGTGGACTACTTTATTGAAACCGACAAGATATATATCTTCTACAAAGACACCAAGGCAGTAGTGTACATGCCAAAAAAGGCATTTGAAAAGAAATATCACGGCGGGATATCCGATCTTATCTCGCTTCATCTTGAACAGAAATAAGGGGGGAGCACAGTGGGCACTGATATAAAAAGCGAACATATCGACATCGGCGGCAGCAACGTGCTTCTCGTTTCGGTAAAGGGCGGACGTGGTGTTTTCGGCACCTGTTCTGTGGGACATAATATGCGCAGAGGCGATCTTACAGCGCTGAATAAGGTATTCTACATCGGAACAGACCCTGTTATTTCCCTGAACTGTCCGAACAACGGGGATAAGCGTACCGACCGCATCCTTTCCATGTGCGCAAGCTATGAGGGAATGGCTGCGGATATCCATACTGTAATGACAGATACGCTGAACCGCATCAACCGTGGCGATTCTCTTGAAAACGGTATGCGTGATCTTTTTATGCTGCTGTCTGATGGCGTTTATACCGTATATACCTCTGAATATTATCCCACCGACGGAAACGGTACATTTTTCTGGGGAGCGTACAACATTCCCCATGAGGTGCACGGCACTGCTCAGTATAATCGTACTATAGGCAAGGATAAGCCGTATCGTCCCTGTTTCCTGCTGCCCGGAAATACGCTGGATATCTATACTACGAAAAAGCGTGCCACTTCAGATGAAGCGGTCAAGTCCAGAAAGTATCAGGGTATAGTTTACCATCTCGCCGGTCTGCATTCGGTGCTGCTCAAGGGACATCACGGCGCAGTATCATGCGTTGCGGCGGATATCCCGTTCAGATGCGCTGTTATAGAGAAGCTGTCTGACCCGTACACCGTTCCGTTTGCGGTGCCGATGGCTGCGCCTGCACCCGAAGCGGAGGAGCCGAAGGAGGGCGAGGCAGCTCCTGTCGAGAATGCAGAGCCTGCACCTGCTGCTGTGGCAGCAACGGAGCCGCACGAGGGTGTAACAGGCTTCAGGAGCGCTTCTGTGAAGGTGCCGATAGAGCTGATGCCTAAGGAAATGCTGCGGATCCTTATTGAAAATCGCAGGGAGGCGAAGCCGGCGCATTATGCAAATCTTGTGCAGAAGCTGAATCAGGTAAGGCGCAAGACCCTCAGCAATAACACCATTCCGAGAAATATCCACGAAAAGTGCGAGCTTATGCCCGATTGCGAGATGATAGAGTCTGCCTTTGCTGTAGAGAGCCTTTCTGAGCCACAGCTTGCTGCACTGCTTTCGGGTGACACTGAGTATGAGGGCAAGGTAATAATCTCGCCGAATTTCTATTCGAGTATAGTTACGGCGTGCAACTATTTACAGTTCCATGACGAAACAAGATTTGTGGACTTTGCTATCTCTATAATGGATAATCCTGAATTATATGCTACTCATGAGTATATCGCAAAGCGTATTGCAAGGCTATCCAACAAAAAGGTATACAATTTCTTCAAGGCTGCTCTTGTGAATGACGAGGGAAGGTATGAGAAGATACTTGAGACCGCTGACCGATACGTTAAGGATTATGATGTAAGACATTGATGACAACAGCACCGAATGCGGCAATTTCCGCATACGGTGCTGTTTTTGGATATGCGGAGGAAAACTGCGCATAATATCTCCGAAAAAAGATTCGGAGGTGTTATTATGACCGATAAAAACGGATTAAGGATAACCGCACGTGACAGGGTGCTGCGTGCGTGGCAGGACTCCACAGAGCTTGTGAGGGACTATCAGGCGTATGCCGGCGAAACATCCGACAGCAGTGAGATATCAGCGATGTTTTCACGCTATGCCGAGGATGAGGCGGTACATGCCGCAGAGCTTCTTAAGGTGCTTCACCGCTATGACAGATAGGATATGACCACATCCGCCCTACGGAATTTTGCCGCAGGGCGGAGTTTTTTTGTCGGAATATCTTAAAAATATCAATATGCTACTTGAAAAAGATATCGAAAAATGGTATACTATAATGTGTATGCGAAGCGGCAGGTATCTGGCGCTTTAACAGACTGAGATCAATTTTAATATAAAAGGAGATAAACATTATGGCAGACACAATGCAGGGTCTGAAAAGAACACATTACTGCGGAGAGGTGACCGAGGCAGGTAAGGAGGTCGTTGTAGGCGGCTTTACACAGAGAGTTCGTGATAAGGGCAGCCTTATCTTTATCGACCTCAGGGATAACACCGGAATAGTACAGCTGGTGTTTGACGAGAACACCGAGAAGTCCGTGTTTGAAAAGGCAAAGAGTGTGCGCTCCGAGTTCGTGCTGATGGCTAAGGGTCAGGTGCGTGCAAGAGAGAGCGTGAATACCGAGATAAAGACAGGCGGCGTTGAGATAGTGGTTACAGAGCTGCGTATCCTTTCAAAGTCCCACACCACACCGTTTGAGATAACCAGCAACACAAAGACCAACGAGGAGCTGCGCCTTAAGTACCGCTACCTTGACTTAAGACGTGAGCCGCTGCAGAAGAACCTCATGATGCGCCATGAGATAGCTAAGTGCGCAAGAGAGTATTTCTACGAGAACCGTTTCTATGAGATAGAAACGCCCATGATGATAAAGTCCACACCTGAGGGTGCACGTGACTACATCGTGCCCAGCCGTATCCACAACGGCAAGTTCTATGCACTTCCCCAGTCCCCCCAGATCTACAAGCAGCTGCTTATGATCTCCGGCATGGACAGATATATCCAGCTTGCACGCTGCTTCCGTGACGAGGACCTGCGTGCGGATCGTCAGCCTGAGTTTACTCAGATCGACCTTGAGATGTCTTTCGTTGACGTTGAGGACATCCTTGAGATGATGGAGGGCTTCATTAAGCGCCTTTACAGGCAGGTGCTGGATGTGGATATCCCCACACCGCTGCCCAGACTCACATACAATGAGGCTATGAACCGCTTTGGCTCGGACAAGCCTGACACTCGTTTCGGTATGGAGATCACTGATATCTCGGATATCGTAAAGAGCTGCGGCTTCTCCGTGTTCACAGATGCTATCGCAAACGGCGGCAGCGTTCGTGGCATCGTTGCAAAGGGCGCAGCTGACAAGCTGACCAGAAAAGAGATCGACAAGCAGACAGAGTTCGTTCGTGGTATCGGCGCAAAGGGTCTTGCTTATGTAAGATGGGTGGACGACGCTCCCAACTGCAGCTTTGCAAAGTTCATGGCAGAGGGCGAGCTTGAGGCTATCCTTAAGGCTCTCGGCTGCGAAAAGGGCGACGTTGCACTTATCGTTGCAGACAAGAACAAGGTTACGCTGCCTGTTCTCGGTGCGCTGAGATTAAAGCTCGCAAAGCAGCTGGACATCATCCCTGAGGGCTGGAACTTCCTGTGGATAACAGAGTTCCCGTTCTTCGAGTATGACGAGGAGAGCGGCGAGTGGCTTGCTATGCACCACCCCTTCACTATGCCTATGGACGAGTGTCTTGAATACCTTGAAACTGACAAGGAGAAGGTACGTGCAAAGGCTTACGACCTTGTGCTGAACGGTGTTGAGCTGTCCAGCGGCTCCATCCGTATCACAGATTATGAGCTGCAGCAGAGGATGTTCGAGCTGCTTGGTCTTACAAAGGAAGAGATAGACGCAAAATTCGGCTTCCTTGTGGACGCATACAAGTACGGCGCACCTCCTCACGGCGGTGCGGGTATCGGTCTTGACAGACTTGCAATGCTCATGTGCGGCTGCGACAGCCTGCGTGATGTTACGGCATTCCCGAAGGTACAGAATGCAAGCGAGCTTATGAGCGAGGCTCCCTCCGTCGTTGCGGACGAGCAGCTAAAGGAGCTTGGTATAGCTATAATCGCAGACAGCGAGGAATGATAAGGCGGTCTATAAAGTGCCTTCTTCGTTGTCGCTTTACAGACATTTTCAGACAGGTAATGCGGCAGGTCACTCCCTGCCGCTGATTCAGGATAAAATGTACAGGATAAAACTCATCAGACCTCGCATGGATTTTGCAGGTCAGATAATGCAGTACAGCTGCGATTTTACAGAGCACGACCCGAGCGAGTGCATGGGCGGCTGCGGAAATCTTCGTAAATGCCTGAATGCCGCCGAATGGATAGAGGGCGTTGAGCGGCTGGTTTCGGCTGACAGCTGTCCCGAGGGTTATGCGGTGTCAGATACCTACCTTGCTGTCAGAGAGCCTGATAACAGGCTGGTAGGTTTCATAGAGCTGCGGCACAGCATCGACAGCACGGACCTCAGCGAGTGGGCAGGGCATATCGGTTATTCGGTCAGACCCTCCGACAGGCGCAGAGGTCATGCAAAGGAGATGCTGCGGCAGGTGCTGGACAGGGCACGTGAGCTTGGAATGGACCGGCTGCTTCTGTGCTGCGACGAGGACAATATCGCAAGCGAGAGGACGATACTTGCAAACGGCGGTAGGTTTGAGCGCATGACAGAGATAAACGGCAGACCGGTGAAGCGCTTCTGGATAACGCTCTGATATTATTATGAAGGGGGCACAGCTTTGGAAAAGCAGGAATACAAGGAGCTTCAGGCTACCTGCGTCAACGGCGGAATGAAAGCCTTTGCAAGGCTGTATGAAACGGTATACCGTGAGATGTATTACTCCGCATATTATTCGCTTGCGGATGATGCGGACGCAGTAGAGGTCGTGACCAACGCCGTAAGGAGCACCTTCAATAACATTGCAAGGCTGCACACGGAGAATGCGTTTCTTACATTCATCATGAAAACGCTGTGCACCTGCATCAAGATGAAATTCAAGGAGTATGCGGGCGAGGGCAGGGAGATACGCTATGACAAGACGAAGCTGCGCCCGAATGACGACGGCATCGACGTGAAGCAGGAATTCAACCGGCTGCCCGACACGGAGCGGCTCATTGCGGCTCTGTATGTGGGAGGAAGATTCCGCCCCGATGAGATAGCACATTTTACGGGTCTTTCAGCTTCTACCGTAAGAAAGAAGCTGGAAAAGGCTATGGAGGGCTTCGCCCTTGACTGATACAGCAAAGGAGGGATATGCTTGACGGTATCGCAGCTTTATAAATACATGACCGAAAAGGTGGTGCCCGAGAGCGTAATGCCCCAGAATATCTCCGCCTGCCTTATGGACGAGGATGTGCAGATCCCTGAGCTTGATGCATTCACATTCCTTAACAGGGTCCGTGCGCTCGGAATAGGCTCGGCGGATTTTCTGTATCTGCTGAAGGGCTGCGGCGCACCTGAGGAGGCTGTCGAGAAGATCGAGAGCAACCCTGCCATGAATCTTCAGGGACTTGTGGTGACGCTGGAAAGCTCGGGACTTACTCCGAAGGACTACACACGCATGCTGTATACCGCACGTCAGCTGTGGGAGCGCACGCTCACCATGCAGCTGGACGAGCTGGAGCAGGCGCAGCAGCTGCCCGAGGAGGACATCATCAGTGAGGTGCTCGGTGAGCCTGCGGCGAGGGAGAGCGATACTGACGATGCGCCTGTTGAAGCTGAGGAATACGGCGAGGATATTTCCGAAGTGGAGGAAGCTGCGCCCGATATCGCAGAGAGCGCTGACAGTGAAGATGATATAGAAGATACAGAAAGTACAGAAGGTACAGACGATACAGAAGCTGAAAAAAGCACAGAGCATGAAGAATTTGTCGTGCGTATAAAGCATGAGGAACAGTATGCGCCTGTTGGCGAAGAGGAGGATATTTCCTCCGACGAGGACGGATATTATCCCGATGACGATGAAGCTGATGAAGAAACTGAGCCATATACCGATGAAGAAAAGGAGCCGCTCGATTTCGGAAACTATGACCGTGAGGAGCAGGCTAAGACAAACACGGGCAAGATAGTTGCGGCTTCGATAGGTGCTTGCGTGCTGCTGGGACTCAGCGGTGCGATGGAGTATTTCGGCTTTGCCCGTACGGTTGATGATGTGCCTGCTATGCGGTTTGCGGCAGACAGTGCGGCGATCTTTGCTGAGGTGTACACTGCATACAACAACGGACAGCTTGGCGGTGACGGTGTCCTGCCGAGAAGCTTTACAGACAGCACTGTATTCGGAAGCATTCTGGCAGTGCCGCCTGCAGGTGATTCGGACAGGAGTGAGCTTGGCGTCTGCACTGTGGGTGAAAATGCATTCGCAGTATGTGATGACGGAATAGATGTATATACCGTTGGCGATGGCGAGCTGCTGCTTGCAGGGACGATACCTGCGCCCGAGGACGCAGAGTACATTTCTGTGATTCCCCATGAGGACAGCGTCTGCGTTGCCTTTGCGGCGGATGACAGCGCAGGCTTCATCTGCTACGGTGAGGACGGAGAGGTGCTTTATTCCTGCAATCAGGCAGGAATACTAACCGATATATCAGTTAATGATGGCGAGATAGCGCTCGGCACGATATATATTCCGCCGTTTGACGAGAATTTCACGGCGGAGCAGACAGAGAAGTATCTTCCTGTCATACAGCTTGACGGCGGAGCTATGACTATCTCTCCGACGGATATCATAACGGACGGAAAGAGCAGCGGCTGCGGCTATGCGGTATATGGCAGCTACAGCCTTGCTGACGGCACGCTGACCGACTGCGGCGCTGTGCTGGGCGACCCTGTGTTTTCGGGTGCGGAGCAGCTTTTTGCGGTCATGGCAGGTGGAGAGGGGCATACTGTTGTCACTGTCGGAGAGAAGACGACGATGGCTGACGGGGAAGAGGTCACTGAAAAGGTGATAGAAGCCTGCGATATCCCTGCGGGAATTGCTTATGACGATGGCGAGGTGTTTGCCGCAGCTTCGACGGGCGGGGACGGCACTATGATATATCTTTACGGTATAAGCGAGGACGGATGGCAGCCGCTTTCCGCCATCGCAAATCTGCCTGATGGCTTTGACAGCATAAGGACAGAGGGTGAGCTTCTGTACATATGTGCAGGTGATGAGGTGCTTGCTGCCGCTGATATATCAGACC
>JAGAKC010000029.1 GCA_017848155.1 Oscillospiraceae bacterium
CAGGGTCATCATGGTGATCTGTTCGTCGTTCGTGAACTTTGTGCGGATATCGGGCGAATAGTCCTGAAGTATCGCACCGATGGGCAGCATATCACAATCGGGCCAGTGACCTGCGCCTGCGTGGATGCACCATTTCTCCGCACGGTCGAACATGTTGTAGAGAAGCTCCCACTTGTCCCAGAAATCATCGGTGATGCGCCACATGTTGGAAACTTCCTTGTAAAGCTCGGCTCTTTCCACCTGTGCAGGGCCCGGGGACAGGGACAGCACCATGTCACGGCCGCAGGAGCGTATGGACTCGCTCACCATCACAAGCTCCGATTCCTCATGGGGAAGCTCACGGCAGATATCGTCTATCTTGATGAAATCGACTCCCCACTGTGCATAAAGCTCGAAAAGGCTGTCGTAGTAGGCTCTTGCGCCGTCCTTTTCGGGGTCTACACCGTACATGTCGGTGTTCCACTGACAGATGGAGGAGGTCTTTGCTATTTCACGTGCGGTCTTGTCGCTGCCCTTGATGGGAGTATTGCGGTGCACAGCCTGACGGGGAATGCCGCGCATGATGTGTATGCCGAATTTAAGTCCCAGTGAGTGAACGTACTCCGCAAGCGGCGCAAAGCCCTTTCCGTCCGCAGAGGAGGGGAAACGGTTCGGTGCAGGGATAAGGCGGCTGTACTCGTCCATGCAAAGCTCGGTAAAGGGGTGGTATTCGTGGTTGGTTGCGGTGGGCTGGCTCCACTGGATATCCACGACGATGTACTCCCAGCCGTACTGCTTAAGATGCTTTGCCATGAAATCCGCGTTGCCGCGTACTGTTTCCTCGTTTACCGCAGGACCGTAGCAGTCCCAGCTGTTCCATCCCATAGGTGGTGTTTTAGCTATCATTATTAATTCTCCTTTTTGTTTTTATTGATCATATACATTTTATCACATACTGTCCTTTTATGCAATATTATTTTGTGGCAAATGGAATATGATTTTTGGTCAGTTCTTGACAGGAGATGGTTTAATATGCTATCATCTTCTTATAGATACTGAAAACTGAGCATGTGCCGCAGACCGCATGGTTGAGCGGATGCAACCCGAAGTTTACATAAAGAAAAACAAAAATGCTGGTGTTTTCGTGGCAAAAATGTTATGGTGAAAGAGCAGAAAAGAAAAACGAAAACGGAGGTATTCGACATGACAACAGGTGAAAAGCTTGCGATGTACAGAAAACAGAACAACTACACCCAGGAGCAGCTTGCGGAGCTTCTCGGAGTTTCACGTCAGGCGGTCAGCAAATGGGAGAGCGGCACTGCCTATCCCGAAACCGAAAAGCTGATACGTTTAAGTGAGATGTACGGCTGCTCACTGGACTATCTTTTAAAGGACGTGCAGCCTGAAGCGAAGGAGCTGTCGTCGGAAAAGCCGCAGACCGCTTTGCGGCTCAGCTTTAACGACCTGTATATCGAGCGAAAAAGCAGCCGCATGGTGCACGGAGTGCCGCTGTGGCACGTGAATATCGGATTAGGCAGGACGGCAAAGGGCATCTTCGCACTTGGCTTTGCCGCAAGGGGAGTATTCTCCTGCGGTCTTTTCTCGATGGGAGTGTTTTCCTGCGGCGTGCTCAGCCTCGGTGCAGTGGCTATGGGGTCGTTTGCACTGGGACTTGTGGCGCTGGGCGCAGTGGCACTGGGTCTTATCGCATTGGGTGCGGTGGCTGTAGGTGCTTTTGCCATGGGCGGAGCTGCTGTGGGTCTTGTTTCGGTTGGCGGTGCGGCGGCAGGTCACTACCTCGCATACGGCGACAGCGCTTCGGCACAGGTAGCGATAGGTATCACGCAGACAAACGGAGAGCATCCGTATATCACAGGCATGCTGGACAAGGCGCAGCGTGCGGAGCTGATTTCGTATATCGACACGATAGTACCCCCGTGGCTGCAGTGGGCGACAGGTATCGTAAGGGCGCTGATCTGATAAAATAGATGTGTAGATAAAGTCGGCAGGATGGAACTGCCGATTTTTTTTTCACATTACTTTGCCGATATAATATTTTTGTTAAAAAAGAGTTGAAAAAACATGAGATATGTGTTATCATAGCATTAGGTATTGATGGAGGTGAGCATGCATGCTTCAGCTGTACATGTCGATGGCGGACAGTGCCGAATCGCAGAGCGTTATAGAGTACCTGTACATGAATTACAGACAGCTCATGTACAAGACTGCGGTGTCGATACTGCACAAGCCTGAGCTTGCGGAGGACGCTGTGCATGAGGCGTTTCTGAGGGCGATAAAAAACATTTCAAAATTTCGTAAATATTCATGTAATGAAAATGTGGCGTACCTTGTTATTATAGTAAGAGGGATAGCACTGAACATGCTAAAGCGGCAGGACAGGATAACGGAGCTTTGCGAGGATGTGCCGTCCCCTGAGGATGTTGAAGCTGCGGCAGAGATACGGCTGAGCTTTGAAGAGGTGCTGAAAAATGTGGAGAAGCTGTCGCCTGCGCTGAAAAACGTGGCAACGCTGTATTATGTGCACAGGCTGACGGAAAAGGAGATATCCGAGCTTCTTGACATGAACATAAGCACGGTGAGAGTATCGTTGATGAGGGCGAGGAACATATTGAAAGAGAGGTGCGGTGGAAATGCGGATGAATGAAGATGCGGTATTCGCACAGGCGCTGGAGAGCGTTTTTTCGGCTGATATAGCCGAGTATCAGAGCATGCCCGACCACAGATTCTCACGTTCTTTTGAGCGCAGGATGAAAAAGCTGCTGAAGGGCGGCGTGCCTGAAGCTGCGGTAAAGGGCAGACGTATACCGCCGCGAAAGCTGCTTCTTATAGCAGCGATAGCGGTGGCGCTTGCGGCAGTGCTGATGGGTGCAACGTTTGCGGTGTACAAGCTGTGGGATAACTACC
>JAGAKC010000241.1 GCA_017848155.1 Oscillospiraceae bacterium
CAATGAGCATATGATACAGGTATCCAAGTGGTTCAGAAAGTACAAGATCACAACGCTGACCTACAATATCGTTGGTCTGCCTTATGAAACACTGGAGCTGTCACTGGAAACTGTTAAGCTCAACGCAAAGCTGGACGTTGACAAGGTCATACCCAATATCTTCTATCCTTATCCCATGACTATACTTGAGCAGACCGCACGTGACGGTGGCTTTATGGATGACAGCGTTGACCCCAACGACCCTGTTCAGCTGCGTATGCCGCAGTATCCGAAGTACGATATCCTGTACATGGCATTCAACTTCAACAAGCTCGTTAAGAAGTACAGGGCGATCTATGCTATGCCTGAGGAAAAGGCAAAGCGTGCCGAGGCGAAGCTGGATAAGAAGATAACAGGAAAGCACTATCCCAGAAAGTTCCTGTATAAGACTGCAAAGTTTAAAGAGGACTCCTTCATCTGGGCGAAGAAAACACTCAAGAAGGTATCTCCTAAGCTGTATATCTGGCTTAAGAACAAGACCATGAAGGAAGTTAAGACCTGATAACAAGCCCCCTGCGATGATATATCGCAGGGGGCTTTCTGTATTATAGTGCTATCAGAATCTGAAATCACGTCTGCCGTCTTTTTCTATTTGTACAAGATAGTCGGCCGCTATCTGGCGCACCTTGTCCTTGGGGATATTGTTAAGCTCCTTTTGGATAAGCGCTTCGCCTATCCTGCGTGTTTCGGGACTTGCGTAGTCAACAAGGTACTCCTTTAAGGTCATGAGCGCATTAGGGTGACAGCAGTTCTGTATCTGTCCGTTCTTGCAAAGGGTCATGAAGCGGTCGCCTGTGCGCCCCTCACGGTAGCAGGCTGTGCAGAAGCTGGGGATATACCCGAACTCCATCAGCCATCTTACTACCTCGTCAAGAGTCCTCTTGTCAGAAACATCGAACTGCTCACTGCATTCGTCCTCAGGCTCAGGTTCGCAGTAGCCGCCTACACTTGTGCGTGAAGCTCCGCTTATCTGAGATACGCCGAGTCTGATGACCTTTTCTCGTACCTCCTTACTTTCACGGGTTGAGATTATCATACCTGTATATGGAACGGAGATGCGGATACATGCGCATATCTTTGCAAATATCTCGTCGCTGATGCCGTTGTCGAATTTGGTGGGGTCGATATCATCGGCTCTCTTCAGGCGAGGTACGCTTATCGTGTGAGGTCCTACACCGTGCACGGCTTCAAGGTGCTCTGCATGCATGAGAAGTCCTGCGAACTCGTATTTATACAGCTCAAGTCCGAACAGCACGCCAAGTCCCACATCGTCGATGCCGCCCGCCATCGCACGGTCCATAGCTTCGGTGTGGTATGCGTAGTCATGCTTCGGACCTGTGGGGTGGAGCTGCTCGTAGCTCTCCTTGTGATATGTTTCCTGGAACAGGATATATGTGCCTATACCAGCGTCATGCAGCTTACGGTAGTTTTCAACTGTGGTTGCGGCGATGTTGACATTTACACGGCGAATAGCGCCATTTTTGTGCTTGATGCTGTAGATGGTATCTATACATTCAAGAATGTATTCGATAGGGTTGTTGACAGGATCCTCTCCTGCTTCGATGGCAAGGCGCTTGTGACCCATGTCCTGAAGTGCGATGACCTCTCTGCGTATCTCGTCCTGCGTCAGCTTCTTTCTTGCGATATGCTTGTTCTGATGGTGGTAAGGACAGTACACACAGCCGTTTACGCAGTAATTTGACAGGTAAAGCGGCGCAAACATAACTATTCTGTTGCCGTAGAAATCCTTCTTTATCTGTTCTGCAAGATCGAATATCTCGTTTATCTTGTCCTTGTCCTCGCAGGCGAGAAGTACAGATGCCTCACGGTGGGAAAGACCCTTGCGAAGCCTTGCCTTTGCGATTATCTCATCCACAAGGGTGAGGTCGTCCTTGTGCTGGTCTGCATATTCGAGGGTAGCTCTTATCTCCTCATCAGAAATAAATTCCTCTGCTTTGAGTGATCTGGGGTCGTACATGGTTGTACTCCTTTCGGTGTAGTTATGTTTTAGATATGTGGTCGCCACGGTCTGTTACAAGATCGCAGCCTGTTGTCTGTATCTGCTTTTTCAGCTGTGCGATGTTCTCTGCGGCTTCACTGTCTGTGCACAGCTTGTTGTCGTAAAGTAAGTATTTCCTTCTTACCGAAACAGGGGAGAGGTTCGGCATGACTACATTCGCACCTGCCATTATTCCGCGCTCACGTCCGTTTTCGGAGATAGTACCGAGTGCTGTCGTTGCAGGCAGCAGCACATCTGGCAACAGCAGCCGTACTATCGAGAGCAGGTATATCGTAAGCTCCGCAGTACCTGCCGACATATTACGGAACGGAGTGTCCTTGTGCGGTATGAACGGACCTATGCCTACCATCTGCGGACGGAATTCCTTTATAAAGCGCAGGTCGCTTACTATGTGGTCGGTCGTCTGAAAAGGCGAGCCCACCATAAAACCGCAGCCTGTCTGAAAGCCGATCTCCTTAAGGTCGTTCAGACATCTCATGCGTTTTGCGAGGGTAAGCTCCTTTGGGTGCAGCCTTCCGTAATGCTCTTCATCGGCAGTTTCATGCCGCAGGAGATATCTGTCTGTACCGGCTTCAAAAAGCCGTTCGTAGCTTCTGCGTGAGCGTTCTCCCACCGAAAGTGTGACAGCGCAGTCCTGATGACGCTGTTTTATCGCGCTTACGATATCGCATAGCAGTTCGTCAGTGAATGCACTGTCCTCGCCGCCCTGAAGCACGAATGTGCGGAGTCCCAGTGCGTATCCCTCGTCGGTGCAGGATAATATCTCATCCTTAGTGAGCCTGTAGCGCTCTGCACTGGTATTGCTGCGCCGCAGACCGCAGTAAAGGCAATCGTTCCTGCATATCGAGGAAAATTCGATAAGCCCACGCATGAATACTCTTTTTCCGTATATGCGGTCACGGGTGGCTGCCGCCTTTTGCGCAAGCAGTGCGGCATCGCTGTCGCTGCGCTCGTTTATCAGCAGCCTAAGCTCATCGTCTGTTAAGTCGTGCGTATTAGCAAGTTTTTCAATTATCTCGGTGTGCATAGCGCCTCCTTTCTGTTTAGGGCATAAAAAAATACGCCCTGCAAAAGGCGTATGATCATATCAGGTTATACCGCCCTATAAAATAAAGGGCAGCTGTTTGCATATGAAAACGACCTTTCGCGTCAAAAATATTTCCGCGTCAGAAAATACAGATCTTTGGTGAAGG
>JAGAKC010000242.1 GCA_017848155.1 Oscillospiraceae bacterium
AAACCCGATGGATTCCCGTGCAAAGGCTGCCGCAGAAGTCGACAGCACCGGCTCTTCGGTGTCGGGAGATACGCTTGCTGTCGGCGGCAACGACCTGAAACGTCTTTCGGGCGGCGAGGAGGAGCATGTAAAGGAGTATTCCCCCGTTACCTCACGCAGAAAGAGCACCGAAAAGACAGGCATCGACAGCGTGCTTCAGTCGCCTGCGTCCATCGCAGCCGCACATGCAGAATCGGATGTAAAGGAGCATGCGACCGCAAAGCAGCGCCGCAGCAATGATGCACTGGTGGCTTCGCTAAACAAGAAGCTGAAGGAGCAGCGTGAAAAGGAGATAGAGCAGCAGCGTACTGTTACGCTGACCGACCTTTCAGACCCTGTGAAGCTGCCGCCGCACGGACTTAATATAGATTATGACAAGCAGCTTGTTGATACAGGTGTGCTGCACACCACCGACCCTGTTGCGGCGGTGCGTGAGGCGGACGAGCTTGCCCAGCGCAAGAAGCGCAGGATATCCAGCTTCATGCTGGAGGATATCGACGACGATACCGATTATGAGGACGATGACGATTACGAGGAGGATGACGACGAGCAGGAGATGATAGACCTCGACGACGAGAATGTCATCATCGACAGGCTCAGACGTGCTTCAAAGGGTCTTTTCAGCAGACTGCTGATACTTGTGGTGCTGATGGCTGCCGCACTGGTGGCAGGGGTCGTATTCAGGCTTAACGCAGAGGATATTCCGATACTCTCGGGACTCTGCAACAAGCTCAACGTGCAGAACTTCCTGTACACTAACCTTGTTATCGGAATACTGAGCTTTGCGGCATGCTCAAGCGTTGTTACGAATGGCTTTTCAAGACTTGTGAAGCTGCGTCCCGACGGCGATACGCTGTGCGCATTCGCACATGTGGGTGCGCTGCTTGCGATGGTGGTGTACCTTGCAAATCCCACGATGCTGGTGTTCAACAGGGTGCATGTCTACCTTATTGTTTCGCTTGGCTGCCTTTGCTTCAATACCGTGTCGAAGCTGTGCACGGTAAAGGCTGCACAGCGCAATTTCAGCTTTATCTCGGGCGACCGTGGAAAGTATTTTGTAGAGTGCCTGAGCGACGAGGGCGCTGACAAGCTGGCAAGAGGCACGGGCACTGGCATTCCCACCGTTGCTTCCATGAGAAAGACAGAGCTTCTTTGCGATTTCATAATCTCCACTTACTGCGAGGACGTTTCGGACAGGATATCGAGATATCTTACTCCTGCTGTTATAATAGCGGCGCTTGGCGGCGGACTTATGACCTACTTCATGTCGGTAAGCTCCACGCTTATGAATAATGTGGCTCTTGCGGTTAACACAGCCACTGCGGTATTTGCGGTGGGCGCTACCTTTACAGGTGCACTGGTGGTAATGCTCCCGATGCTTTCCGCTTCGAGGGCGCTGGGCGCAAAGGGCGCAGCGGTGCTTGGCTACAGTGCGGTCGAGGATGTGAACGAAACGAGTGCATTGCTCGTGGAGGCAAAGTCGCTCTTCCCCGCAAATTCCGTCAAGGTATGCAAGATCTGGTACTACGACAAGAACAAGGGCACTCAGAACGTGTCCATAGACGATGCGATAATCTTTGCGGCAAGCCTTGCCGTAAGCGCTGACAGCGTGCTGGCTGATGCATTCTTCAACATGCTGAACTATGAATCGGCACTGCTAAAGAAGGTAAGCAACTGTGTTTACGAGAGCAATATGGGCGTCATGGGCTGGATAGGCAGCAGGCGAGTACTGCTCGGCAACCGTGAGCACATGAAGTCCCATGGTGTAACTGTTCCCGAAATGAAAAAGGTGTCGGCAGTCAACAAGAATAATAACGAGGTGGTATACCTTGCTGTTGGCGGCGAGCTTTGCGTGCTTTTCCTTGTGGAGCTTTCCGCAAACACTCAGGTGAAGCAGCATGTGCAGATGCTTACAGAAAACGGCATGAGCCTTGTTATCAAGACAGTTGACGGTATGGTGACCGAGGGCGTTATCTGTGAGCTGTTCGATATCGGCGTGGAGGGCGTGCGTGTGCTCCCGTATGAAGCTCATGACGAGTTTGACGAGCGCACGAAGTATGCTTCAAAGGGAAGCGCAGCGGTGTCCTGTGACGGCACCTTCTCGTCCTTTGCTGCGGCGCTGAATGGCTCAAAGAGCATCTACAAGAGGGTGAAGCTCGGTTGCGCGATGCAGATAGCAGGAGTTGCACTGGGAATACTTCTGGTGTTCATCTTTGCATTCTTCGGCAATTACAGCATGACCGATACAGGCTCGACGATGTCGCCCTACTACAGCAATGACGGCTTCAATTTCTTTGATATGATGAACGCATTCTATATCGCAGTTTACAACCTCATCTGGATGGCTGTGACGGTCGTTTCGCAGATGCTGGTGCGCATTAAGACCTGATATGACGCTGGATGAGGAATATATGCTTAAGGCGCTGGCGCTTGCGGAAAAGGCAGCAGAGCTTGGCGAGGTGCCTGTCGGGGCGCTTGTGGTATCGCCCGATGGCGAGGTGATAGGCGAGGGGTACAACCTTCGTGAAACGACGCAGTCCCCGATCGCGCATGCGGAGGTCATTGCGATAGAGCAGGCTGCAAAGCGGCTGGGGCAGTGGCGGCTGAGCGGATGCACACTGTATGTCACGCTGGAGCCGTGCCCGATGTGCGCAGGCGCTATAATGAATTCAAGGCTGAAGCGTGTGGTGTACGGTGCATTTGATGACAAGAACGGCGCTTGTGCGTCGGTGGTGTGCCTGTTTGAGGAGCGATTTACTCACATTCCCTATGTGAGGAGCAGGGTGCTCATGGACAGGTGCGGCGAGGTGCTGACAGACTTTTTCAGGGAGCTGCGTGGCTCCGATAAATAAAAATGAAAGCTCTTTCTGGTGCGTTTTGCGGTGGAAAGAGCTTCCGTAATGATAAAGGACAACCAGGCTAGATGAACAAATACCAGAAACTGGCGAGTAATACGATAGTGCTTGCCATAGGTCAGTTCGGGTCAAAGCTGCTTGTGTACGTGATGCTGAAGTTCTACACCAGCATGCTTGGCACGGGCGGCTTCGGCGATGTAACTAATATCATAAACGCTTCGGCGCTGCTGATATCTGTGGTCACACTCTCGATAAGCGAGGGTGTGCTTCGCTATGGTCTGGACAAGGGCAACAACGGACGGCATGTCTTTTCTATCGGCATAAATGTCGCTGTAGTGGGTCTGTGTGTGTTTGCAGCCTTTGTGCCGCTCGTGGGCATGATCGAGATGATAAAAGGATATGAGTGGATGATATTCATGTACGTCTGCACGGGAAGCATCAAGGGCATATGCAGCATCTATGTCCGTGCACGTGGTCACGTGAAGCTGTATGCGATAGACGGAATGCTTACGACGGTTGTAATGGTGCTGTTCAATCTGTTGTTTCTTGGTGTGTTTAAGATGGGCGTACTGGGATATGTGCTGTCGGTGTCGCTTGGCGATCTTGCGTCGATAGTTTTTCTTAGCTTCAAGGCGAAGCTGCCGCAGAAGTATCGTCCGCTTGGAAACGACAAGCTGCTGCGCAATTCAATGATACGCTACAGCATACCGCTGATGCCCACTACGATAATGTGGTGGATAATCAACGTTTCGGATACGTTTATGGTAACTGCGGTGTACGGAAGCGATGCAAACGGAGTGTATGCGTTTGCATACAAGTTCCCGAATCTTGCTGCGATAGTGGTGGGAATATTCCTGCAGGCATGGCACATGTCCGCCATTACCGAGCGAAATTCCCGCACGGTGTCGAACTTCTATTCAAATGTATTCTCGATGATGGAAACGGTAATGGTCATGGCGGTGTCGGGAATAATGCTGATACTGCGTCCGTTCATTCTGCCGTTTCTCGGCGGCGAGGGCTTTGAGGGGGCTTACTTCTATGTGCCCTGCCTGTTGTGTGCGGTGTTCTTCCAGTGCGGAAGCAACTTCATGAGCAGCATATATGAAGCCAGCAACAAGACTACTCATTCCTTTGCTTCGTCGGCTGTCGGAGCTGTCGCAAACATTGTGCTGAACATTGTCCTGCTGCATACCGTGGGAGTTATCGGTGCGGCGATAGCGACCCTTGCGAGCTACATCATCGTGTTCGTATACCGTGTGATAGACACAAAAAAGTACCTTTATATGAAGATAAACTATCCTAAGATGCTGTTTGATCTGTTCCTTATCGCAGGCATGTCCGCTTCGGTGATGTTCCTTGAATACGGACTTATACAGAATCTTATCAACTGCGTTCTGTTCATGGTGATATTTGCAGTGAACCTGCGTCCTATGCTGAAGGCGGTATCGCTGTTCCTCGGAAAGAAAACAGGCAAGAGCAGCGGACAGCAATAATACGAGCTCACAGTATCTCGTCAGAGCCGGATCGGAAAATAAACGCTCATCCCCCTTTTTGTGGCAGAAAAAGCTGCCGCTAAAAGGGGGATCATCATTTTGCCTGTAATGGCAAATATTTCTGTGAATAACGGGCATAATATGAGTGTGAAACAGACAGAAATCAGAGAAAGGGGATTATTCATGATCTCATTCAACGGATTTACGGAGAAGGCATCTGCGGCGCTGAATGCTGCGGTGGCAGCTGCGATGGGCTTCGG
>JAGAKC010000243.1 GCA_017848155.1 Oscillospiraceae bacterium
ATGAACTCCTGACCCACATTGTCGGTGTAGAAGTCGGAAAGGTCGTCGAGATATTCGCTGTAGCTGTTGTTCCAGTCGATGGCAGGATAGTGTCTTGCATACGCAAGGGACTTGTCAAGCGCCCAGAAGCAGCGCACGAAACGCTTTGTGTTCTGTGTGACAGGCTCGGAGAAGTCGCTTCCCTGCGGTGATACCGCACCGATTATGGTGACGCTTCCCTCGCTGCCGCAGAGAGTTTCGGTGTAGCCTGCACGCTCGTAGAAGTCGGAAAGACGTGAGGGAAGATATGCGGGGAAGCCTTCCTCTGCGGGCATCTCCTCAAGACGTCCCGAAATCTCACGCAGCGCCTCTGCCCAGCGTGATGTGGAATCCGCCATGATGGCGATATGATAGCCCATGTCACGGTAGTATTCCGCAAGGGTTATACCCGTGTATATGGACGCCTCACGTGCCGCAACAGGCATGTTTGAGGTGTTTGCGATAAGCACCGTCCTGTCGGTCAGAGGTCTGCCCGATTTCGGGTCGATAAGCTCGGAGAATTCCTCCAGCACCTGGGTCATCTCGTTTCCACGCTCGCCGCAGCCGATATATACGATGATATCCGCATCGCACCACTTTGCAAGCTGGTGCTGGGTCATTGTCTTGCCTGTGCCGAAGCCGCCCGGGATGGCAGCTGTGCCGCCCTTTGCGATGGGCACGATAGTGTCGATGATACGCTGTCCAGTGATAAGCGGTCTGCTTACGGGCATGCGTCTTGAAACAGGTCTGCCCTGCTTTATCGGCCATTTCTGCACCATCGTCAGCGGAAGCTCCTCGCCACTGTCCGTCGTGAGCTTTATGATGACGTCATTTACGGTATGCTCGCCGTTTTCGGCAATGTAGCTTACTGTGCCGCATACATTCGGCGGCACCATGCAGCGGTGCTGTATCAGTGCAGTTTCGGGGCAGGTGCAGTACACCATACCGCCCGTCAGCCTGTCGCCGACACTGACGGTAACGGTAACGTCATACCTGCGCTCGGCATCGAGAGAGGGAATATCGCTGCCCTCAGCAACGAAAACACCGCTTAGCTTCGTCATATCACGCAGCGGACGCTGTATACCGTCAAAAATATTCGAGATTATACCCGGACCGAGAGTTGCGCAAACGGGTGAGCCTGTACCCACCACAGGCTCGCCTATCTTCAGTCCTGCGGTATTCTCATACACCTGTATCGTGGTGAAGTCGCTGCCGACGCCGATGACCTCTCCGATAAGGTGCTTTTCACCGACATACACCATTTCCAGCATGGAAAATTCATTAGCACCTGCCACCTTTACGACAGGTCCGTTGATAGCGTAAATAGTATTCAATCGGGGTTCATTCCTTTCAGAGAGTTACAGCATCAACTCTTTTTTTTCTATAAACTTCTGCTTTTCATCCTGCAGCGCTGCGTCAAGCGTAACGTCGCAGAAAACGTTCTTTGAGCGGCACATGGCACGCAGACCGCCAAGACGTATGGTGCTGTCAGCAGCTACCTCGCAGCTGATAAGCGAGCGGACAAGGGGGATATCCTGCTCTCTTGCGTAGATGACCGTTGCGCTGTCTATGGCAATGGTGGAGCGTATCTTCTCCAGCGCACGCTTAAGGCAGCCCTCGTACAGGTCTGATGCGACATATGCCCTGAGCTTTTCCTCGGTATCCGCAAAAAAGTCTGTAATAAGCCTGTTTCGATGGTCAAGCACAGACTTCTTCATCTCATAGTCGCACTTTGACATATCACGCTTGAACTGCGCATTTGCACGGCTCGTTTCTGTCTTTATCTTGTCCAGCTCCGTTTTAGCCGAAAGCTCGGCACGGCTCCTTTCGGCAGAGGCTCTGCGTGCCTGCATCTCCGCCGTGACAGCTGCCAGCTCCTCGTCAGCCTGCTGCTGTATAGCCTTTCTGAACATTTCCAGTTTTTCTGTATTCTTATCCATTATTTGACCTTTCGTTATCCGATCACACTGTGTGGTGAGCTATGATAATTTCAGCAAGCACAGACTACAGCTGCATGCCGATAGCCTCGCTCACATATCTGCTTATCGCCTCGGTCACACCGCTGCTTCCGTGGCGGTCGGGTATCTCCAGTATCAGCGGTCTGCGGCAGCTGAGCTTCAGCTTATATACCTTGTCATGACACTGCTTCACGAGCTTCTCTGTCATAAGCACCACTGCGATGTCCTTGTCGGCAAAGGCACGCCGGAGCTCCCGCTCCACTTCCGCCTCGGTGTGGACGACTGTGCCCTCTACGCCTGCAAGCCGCATGCCCATCTGTGTGTCGATATTGTCGCTTATCAGGTAAAATCTCATGGCGTATGCCTTTTATCCGAAGAGGATAAGGATGGAGATGAGCAGACCGTAGATAGCAACGCCCTCGCCCAGAGCCACGAAGATAAGCGCCTTTGTAAATGCCTTGTCATTCTCGCTTACAGCGCCGATAGCTGCGGGAGCAGCGCTTCCTACTGCGATACCTGTACCGATGGTTGCAAGACCTGTGGAAAGAGCGGCAGCGAGGTACTTCATACCCTCTGTGAAGCCGTCAGCAGCCGCAGCAGCCTCGCCTGCCTCGGCGAAAGCGCCTGTAAGGGGGAGAGCGGTCATTACTGCCATAACGCCGATAAAGGACGCAATATTCGTGATGATGGCACGCTTTCTGTTGGTGGGCTTATGCTCCTTAGTGCGCCTGAGGTTTATGAAAAGGGGTAACAGTATAGCCGCAACAGCAACCAGCGGCATTGTGAAGAAAAGTACGATATCCATTGTTATATCCTCCGTATCAGTTATCAGTGTCAAATTTTATTTCAACGGGACGGAAGCTCCTTCCGTTGCCGCTGTAGAAGCGATTGAATATCTCATAGAACTCCAGTCGGAGTATCTGGATACCCACCAGAAGTCCCTCAACGCCCATTACGATGAGGTTGCCTATGATATAGGTCACGACTGTGCCTGCGGTTATCTCTGCGCCGGGCACCGTGGTGCCTGCAAGCTGAGCCACTACCAGCATCATACCCGCATGGCTCAGGATAAAGCCGCCGATCCTTAAGAACGACATCGTGTTTGAAAGGAAGCTCAGCGCAGCCTCAAACAGGTCGATAAAGTTCTCGATGATGAAATTTCCCACAGACATCTTTTCGCTGTGCTTCACGCCCGAGATAAGGTCGGACAGCTGATGCTTGAAGAAGATGAGCACCAGCGGAAGCACGATGAGTCCAATGATATAAAGCGGTGTGAACAGGTTCACGCCGAGCATGAACATTCCTGCCGCAGCAGCTACCAGCGAGATGTAGAATACAAGTCCGCAGACGCCGTTTACGCTGAACAGCGCTTCGCCCCATTTTCTCTTACGGAAGTTCAGCACCGTGTTGAACGTCATGGAGATGATAAGGAGCACTATACCGATGACAAGCGCCGCAATAAGCAGCACCGTTGCCACCTGGAATATGCTGTGCGGCTGCTCCGTGTAGCCGAGGAGCCTCCAGACGGATTCTCTGTGGAAGAATGGCGGTATCAGTGTTTCTATACCGAACACCGAGCCGTACACAACGCCCATTGCCGCCGAGCACAGACCTATCCTTGTCATTATCGGGAACAGTCCGTTCTTTGTGAAGCGACTGCCGATAAGACCCAGCAGCGATATCGCAAGACCCTGTCCCACATCACCGAACATTATACCGAAAAGCATCATGTAGGTGACCGCCACATACGGCGTCGGATCAAAGGTGCTGTATTCGGGAAGTCCGTACATCTTTACGAACATCTCAAACGGACGGAATACGATGTTGTTTCGCAGCTTTACAGGTACATCTTCAGACGCAAGGCTGCGCTTTATCGGTATCTCGATGCTCACCACCTCAAGCGCCGCCAGCTTGTCAGTAAGCTTTCTGCACTGCTTTGTGGGGCAGTAGCCCGAGAAAGTGAACTTCTCCTCGTCGATAAGCACCTTTCTGCGCAGCTCATAGCAATCATACAGATATTTGAGCTTGCTTATCACCGAAAGAAATTCATCACGGTGCACCTTTGCAAAGCTGTCAAGCTGCTCCGAAAGGCGCTTTTTCAGCTCCTCCTCCTCGGCTATCATCTGTTCAAGCATTATATCACTTGATGCCGCATCTGCATTGAGGTATTCGGGAAGCTTCGTTCGCTCAAAGTACAGCGAGCTCATCACCATATCCGCAAATTTCTTTGTCGATCTTGATGTAAGGTAAACTCCCCACACATATTCCTCGCTGCTTTCAAACGGGATGAAGCAAAGACATTTGTCGGAATAATACTCCAGCTTCTGCACATTTTCCGCAGGCATCCTGCCTATCCTTATGCAGACATATTTCAGGTTGAACAGGTCACGGAAGCTTACATCAAGACCAAGCAGATGCTTGACATAAGCGTCCGTCTGCTTGTGCTCCTCCAGTGAAGCAGTAATGTTTTCAAGCTCCTTTTTAAGCTCTGTGAGCTCTCCGCCCGTTTCCTTGCAGTAATTCAGAAAATCCTCGCCGCTTTGCAGCTGTACGTCGTCAAAGCTGCGGAATTCAGGATGGATACCAAGCGTCGCTGCCATCTCGCACATACTGTTATATGCGCTTTCGTAGGGATTCTGCTCGTCCGCACCATGCAGCGATATACCGCCGCTGACGTCGGTCATCTCAAACATCCTGCTGTCACAGCAGAGCATAAGAGCGTTATCCAGCTTGTCAACACTGCCCTCAATGGTGAGCTGCGACATTTTTTCTATACCCATTCATTACACCGCCTTTCTATTTTATATTACCAGCATTTCAAGTATCTCGCCTGCGGGAATTCCGTAACGGATACCCTCTACAGCGGTCTTTACATTTCTTATCTCTATCCTGAGGCACTCTATAAGCGCATAATACACCGCCGCTGAATTGCGTGACATGCGTATCAGACGCTTCAGATGGTCCATACTTATGC
>JAGAKC010000244.1 GCA_017848155.1 Oscillospiraceae bacterium
ATATTATATTGCTCCATTACCTCAGACAGAGTTGAAACGCTTCTGAAATTTGAAGGGAGGTCATTGTATTCGTGAACGACAAGTGCACCGATGGAGGGTGCATCGGTTTCATAATCTTC
Source organism: Oscillospiraceae bacterium (assembly GCA_017848155.1). Taxonomy (GTDB): domain Bacteria; phylum Bacillota; class Clostridia; order Oscillospirales; family Ruminococcaceae; genus CAG-115. The sequence continues at coordinate 120 of JAGAKC010000244.1, forward strand.
CTCTGCCATACCATAGCTTCCTATAAGCGGATATGTCATTACTACAGCCTGATAGGTGTAGGAGGGATCGGAAATAATTTCCTGATATCCTACCATAGAGGTGTTGAATACTATCTCGCATACTTTGTCGCAGGTGCTTCCAAAAGCATAGCCATAGTATTCCTGACCGTCCTCCAATATGATCTTTCTGTTGTATTGCGTTGCCATTTGATCATCTCTTTTCTTATAGCTCTATCTCTGCCGCTTTTGCTGTTACATCAGCAAGCAGCGGTCTAATTTTATCCACAAATGCTTGTGTCTGTTCGGGGCAGCGTCCTACATAAAGGGATGGATCAAGCAGCTCCTGAATTTCACTTTCGGTAAGCCCGAACTCTTTTTCTGCCACAAGGCGGTCAAGTAGGTCGCATTCTTCGCCGTTTTTCATCTTTGCTGACGCCTCCATCGAGCATCTGCGTATTATCTCATGCAGCTGTTGACGATCACCTCCGCGTTTAACCGCCTCCATCATAAGGTTCTCAGTGGCGATAAACGGCAGGTATTCCTTCAGCGTTTTCTCGATCATCTTTTCATTAACAAAAAGACCATTTGTAACATTTTGAGCCAGTCTCAGAACAGCGTCTGCACACAGGAAGCCTTCGGGCAGAGAGATACGGCGGTTTGCCGAATCATCGAGCGTCCGTTCCAGCCACTGCGTTGCGGCAGTCATAGGTGCATTTGCAGCATCAGCAATCAGATATCGTGCCAGTGAGCATATACGTTCGCAGCGCATAGGATTACGCTTATATGCCATCGCTGACGAGCCTATCTGATCCTTTTCAAACGGTTCTTCAAGCTGACGATCATGCTGCAGCAGACGGATATCATTTGCCATACGATAACAGCTTTGTGCAATTGAGGACAGCGCATTCAATATACGGCTGTCCACCTTGCGGGGATAAGTCTGACCACAGACATCGTAGCATTCATTAAACCCGAAATCGGCAGCAATAAGACTGTTCATTTGATCTATTTTTGATGAATCACCGTTAAACAGTTCGATAAAGCTTGCTTCAGTGCCTGTTGTACCGCGGCAGCCGAGAAATTTTATATTAGCAAGTGCAAAATCTATCTCGTCGAGATCGGAAAGCAGTTCCTGCATCCAAAGCGACGCACGCTTACCTACCGTAGTCGGCTGAGCAGGCTGATAGTGCGTGTATCCAAGTGTGGGTATCGCTTTATATTTCTCGGCGAAATCAGCAAGATTTGCCAAAACGCCCAAAAGCTCTGCACGCAGATAGCGCAGAGCATCTCTATAAATGATCAGGTCGGCATTATCGGTAACGTAGCAGCTCGTTGCACCTAAATGAATAATTCCTGCAGCTGTCGGAGCCGCCTTGCCGTAAGCGTACACATGAGCCATAACATCATGGCGCACTTCCTTTTCTCGTTGCTTTACACATTCGTAATCGATATCCTCGATATGTGCCGAAAGCTCCTCGATCTGCTCTGTTGTAACAGGAAGTCCAAGCATCATCTCCGCTTTAGCCAAAGCCGTCCATAGTTTGCGCCAGGTCTGATAGCGTGTGTCTGCCGAAAATAATTTCAGCATATATTCTGAAGCGTAGCGTGATGATAATGGCGATTCATATCTGTCTGTCATGTCATATCCTCCGTGTTTCTGATTATAATACTATCTCTCTCAGCACCGACAGAAATATATTTTATCGGGCAGCCGATCTGTTTTTCGATAAAGGTGATATATTCCTGTGCCTGTACAGGAAGCTCCTCCCACTTGCGGACATGGGAAATATCACACTTCCAACCATCAAAATACTCTATAACAGGCCGGGCGTTTTTCAGCGCTGTAGGAAAAGGGAAACTATCTGTCTGCTTTCCGTTCAGCAGATAATGTGTACATACAGGAATTTTATCCATATAGCTCAGGATATCGAGCTTGGTGATCGCGATAGCTGTCGCTCCCTGCATTTCAACACCATATCTGGTAGCAACTATATCAAGCGGACCTACCCGACGGGGGCGACCTGTTTTTGCGCCATATTCAAAACCCATCTGACGAAGCTTATCCGCCTCATCTCCGAACATCTCACAAACGAAAGGACCTTCTCCAACACAAGTGGAATAGGCCTTAACAACGCCGATGATGTTATCCAGCTTTGCGCTCGGCACACCTGCACCGATAGGCGCATAAGCGGCGAGTGTATTTGAGGAGGTAGTGTAAGGGAAGATACCATGGTCAATATCCCTTAATGAACCAAGCTGTGCCTCGAAAAGAATGTTTTTCCCATCGGCCTGCGCTTGAGTCAGGTAAGCTCCCGCATCGGAGATAAAGGGCTTGATCTTATCACAATATTTACTCAGCCATTCCTCAAGCATATCTGTAGTATACGGCTTTGCACCATATACCCTTGTGATCGTCAGGTTCTTCCATTCAAGAAGTTCCCTTAAATGCTCTCTCAATTCATCGGGATAGAACAGTTCGCCTGCCAGAATAGTTTTTTTCTGATACTTATCCGAGTAGAACGGAGCGATGCCCTGTTTGGTCGAACCGTATTTTTTGTCCGCCAGACGCTGCTCCTCCAGTTCATCCAGCTCACGGTGCCAG
>JAGAKC010000245.1 GCA_017848155.1 Oscillospiraceae bacterium
ACAACGACTACTACCTGCACCGCAACATCTACGGTCAGGAAAGCAAGTGGGGCACGGTCTTCGCAGAGTACCGCGTGCCGCTGACCGCAAAGAGCGAGCCTGCAAACCTCATACTGTACGGTCACAACGACGGCGGCGGCGAGTACTTCGGTATGGTGCCGAGGTACTTCAACTACAAGCCGGGCGCTGACGGAAGCATCGACTTCTACAGGAAGTACCCCACCATCACGTTCAGTACGCTGTACGAAAAGTACACCTACAAGATATTCGGCGGTATGCTGGTCAATATAAACGAGGAGGACGGCGACGTGTTCTACTACCTCAGACGCAGGGAGTTCGACAGCAAGGCGCAGTTCGACGAGTACATAGCAAGCATACTTGACCGCACCACGTTCTATACGCCTGTGGACCTCAAATACGGCGACCATCTGCTGACGCTGTCCACCTGCATAGTGGACTACGGCATCGAGGCACGCTGGGTGCTTTTCGCAAGACGTGTGCGTGAGGGCGAGGACCCCACCGTCGATGTAAGCAAGGCTTACCCCAATCCCGACCCGCTGTACTTCGATTACTACTACAAGCTGATGGGCGGAAGCTGGGGCGGCAGAAAATGGCCTGCGGAGATGATAGCAGGCTACAGCTACTGATACGCAAGAAACTGAAAGGATGATATCTGATGGCAGAGATGGATATGGGGCTTGCTCCCCAGCAGCCGAAGAAAAGCGGTAAAAAGAAGAAAAAGAAAAAGCAGAACCTGTTCATGAGCATAGTGACGGGACTTATCCCGTGGAAGGGCGACAGCACCACCGAGATATTCAGAAAGGTGATATTCCTGCTGTCCCTCGGAGTGCTGGTGTTTGCGATGGTGCTGATATTCGATTTTCTCACGAAGATAAACAGCGACCCCGACCAGATAGTGGTGTCAAACGCAGGTGCAGCTGACGGAAGCACTCCCGACAGCCCCGTGTACATAGTTGACCTTAAAAACCAGACCCCGACCCAGGAGCAGATAGAGCAGATGCCCGAGGGCACGATAAACGAGGAGTACGCCGCCCTGTACGAGGCAAACGACGATTTTGTCGGCTGGATAACGATAGACGGCACCAACATAAACTACCCCGTGCTCCAGTCGGGAGATTACTCCACGTTCGAGAAGTGTGCGACCTACGACCTGTACGGCTGCAGCTTCTGCGACCAGATAGAAAAGGACCCCGAGCTTGCAAAGCAGTTCTACCTGCACCATGACTTCAACAGGAACGCACTGTTCGACGGAAATATCTTTGCGGACTTTGACGGAAAGTTCACCCCCGACAGCATGCCCAACAACACGATACTGTACGGTCACAACATGCTGTACAAGTACCAGTTCTCGGCGCTGACCAACTACTCCAACAACATCGACTTCCTTAAGCAGTCCCCCGTCATCGAGTTCAACACACTCTACCAGAAGAACAAGTACAAGATATTCGCAGTGTTCATCACGAACGTTTCGGAGGAGCTCGGCGAGGTGTTCGACTACTACAACTACGTGTCCTACAAGAACAGCTCGGAGTTCTACAACTACGTGCTGGAGTGCATGGACAGGAGCATCTACGAAACGGGCGTCGATATCGAGTACGGCGACGAGCTGCTGACGCTGTCCACCTGTGACGCTTCCACAGGCTTCCAGGAGGATATGCGCCTTATCGTCGTTGCAAGAAAGGTACGTGAGAACGAAAGTCCCGAAATGGATACAAGTAAGATAGTCCGCAAGAACAGCGTGAAGTACTTTGAAGCCTACTACGCAGCCTACGGCAACAAGTGGAAGGGCAGGACATGGGACATCTCCCTTGTAAAGGGCATGGCAGAGTACATAAAGGAAAACGGACTCGAGGACGAGCCTGAAGCCTGACGCAGACAGACAAAAGACGGAGATAATATGAAGAAAGAATCAAAATTATCCAAAGTATCACTTCTGAAGATAATAGCTGCACTGTGCATAGTCAATGCGTATGTGTTCACCTGCGGAGTGATGGGCGTTGTGAAAGCGCCTGTCGCCGCCGATGCAGCCGACCAGCCGTCAGACAACAGCACCTCACAGCTGCCCAACGGTGAAAACGCTGAAAGCGGTGCAAACGGTCAGGGCACGCTGGATTTCATAGTCCCCGATGCGGTACAGACCGAAAGCGTGAAGCTGGAGCTGATGAACTTCCGTCAGCCGACGCTGTCCGAAAAGGCTGTGTACACCACGTTTCAGGGGATAGACGGCGAGCTGCCCGAGGCTGAAACGGCGGAGATAGAGATACTCCCCGAAAAAGAGGAGACCGTTGACCTCATCGTGCTTCCTGCCGATGAAACGGAGGAGGCTGACGAGCCGCAGCAGACTACCACCACACCTGCGACCACAACTACACCTGCGACTACCACCACTCCAGCAACGACTACAACTCCAGCGACCACTACGACCACTCCTGCGACTACGACCACGACAAAGGCTACCACCTCTGCCACCACGAAGCCGCCATTCTCGGGCGGAATACGTGTGGACGACGACCCCGTGGACACCACGACTACCACGACCACCGCATCCACCACCGCCGACGACGGCGCTGACGAGCCGCAGGACAGCGGCTACAACGAGGCTGCGGCGAACGAGATACTGACGGTAAAGAGCCGCGGCGAGATAATCACGGGCAAGGCTGTGGACATCATCGCAGGCATCACCCAGACCGAGGTGGGACACACCTTTGCGCCCGAAGCGATAAAGGCGCAGGCTGTGGCGGCTTATACATACGTGAAGTACTGCAACACCTACGGCACCTACCCCAACGTTATCGTAAGCGACAACGTGAACGAGTCGGTAAAGGTGCTGGTAGGCTCGGTCATCGGACAGGCGGTGTACTATGACGGCTCGCTGATACAGGCTGTGTACTCCGCATCCTCGGCAGGCTACACCGCATCCAGCCTTAAGACATGGGGCAACGAGTACCCCTACCTCATCAGCAAATACTGCGAGCTTGACGCAAAGTACGACCCCAACTACGGCAGGACGGCGCAGTTCACCTCTGCGGACATAAAATCGAGGGTGTACAACACCACGGGCATCGCTTTGAGCGGCAGTCCGTCGGAGTGGTTCGTTATAGAGGACTACAGCGAGGGCAAGTACGTCGGTCAGATGAGCATCGGCGGCTACCACACCTACGTCAACAGCAGCGGAAAGACAGTGAAGCTGACGGGCAAGGTGTTCCGTGAGACCATCATGAGCTACGATATACGCTCCCACGCATTCGACCTTAGCTACGACGCAGGCTCCGACACGTTCACCGTGACCACCTACGGCTACGGTCACGGCGTAGGCATGAGCCAGAACGGCGCCCACGCACTCGCAACCTACTGGGGCTACGACTACAAGCAGATACTGGAATTCTACTACACAGGGTGCAAGATAAAGTAACAAAAAACGGAGGCAAACACCTCCGTTTGAGACCGTCGAAAAAGTCCCGTTGGGACTTTTCCGCCGAAACATCCGCACTGCCCGCACTCGTTGACGGCGATGCCGTCAACTCGCACAGTTGGGCGGCTAGAAGTTATTTTTCCGACGCACATGTCGTCGGAAAAATTTATTAAAAAAGCCTGCTTCGCAGGCAAAATCATAATTTTTCCACAAGCTGAAACGGAGGTGTCTGCCTCCGTTTTTTTATTGAATAAAGAAATGTAGGGGCGAACTGCGTTCGCCCGATAACATCGCACCACATAAAACGGGCGAACACAGCCCGATAATATCGCAATACAAAAACGGGCGAACACAGTTCGCCCCTACTGACGAATGTATATCCCCTGCTCCTCAAGGTAGTCCTCAAGCTCCTGCTTCATGTCGTCCACCCATGTGTGCTGCCATTTTGCAGGAGTGTCCTTTTCGGCTTCGGGGGTAATATCGTTCACCTTTTCCTTTTCGTCCATGATAGTCGCTCCTTTATATATTCTTAACAGTATTTTAACACAGTCCACCGAAAAATACAAGTAGGGGCGAACTGCGTTCGCCCGATAATATCGCAACACAAAAACGGGCGAACACAGTTCGCCCCTACTTGACATATCGCAGATGATGTGCTATACTATCCTTTGTTCAATATAACAGGTCATCGGAGGACCTCCTGCCGCAGCAGGACAGGTCGATAAGATGTCGACCGCCTTTCGCAATTCCAGTCGTATCAATAAGAAGATGACCCCGCAGTTGCAAAACGGCGGGGTCTGTCACTGATAAAGACGGAAACGCTG
>JAGAKC010000246.1 GCA_017848155.1 Oscillospiraceae bacterium
ATTTTGTTTTCTGATCTTTTTTATTTAAGCTCTCGATATACCTATCGAGAGCTTCTTTTGTTACCTTCCATTCTCGTCCTATCTTGAACGAGGGTATAGTATTTGTCTTTAACAGCTCATAGGCGTTATTCTTTCCAATTTTAAGTATCCGTTGTATATCGGATATTGATAACAGCGATTCGCTCATAGCGTCGCCTCCTTCCATATTATTTTTATAGATATGTTTGTAACGCCAACAGGCAATAATTAAATCCTATAAATACTTTGTCTCTTATTGCATTCATTTCATCCATAGCGTATATGTAATGCACATATTCAGTTAATAGGTGGAGAGGTGTGAATGTGATAATACAGGGGTTTATAGGCACCTAAAAGCCGATTTTTACTTACTATTATCATTAAGGGAAGAGGTTATGTTATGCACTACTCAATACATACTTATGAACTCAGACATTATCTGACCCACGAGCAGAAATTTGAACTGTTAAAGCGATTTCACGACGAAGGCGGATACAGAATATTCAAAAAAGGAAATGAGACTATAATATGCAAATTCGAGTCACAGGGGATCAGGACTACTATTATGGAAAACCCTTGCAGACCCTATATTGCATTTCAGATATCTCTTAATACATAAAACAGCAAGGATATCATTAAAACTGTATTGCCAAAGCTCTTACCGGGCGGCGATTATTATAAGCTTGATTGATTAAATACTTCTTGCCAGCCTTGATGTGCGGTAGAGTGCCATCAATACACATCTTGCGAATGCGATACTCGGATAGCCCATAAACTAGGCTTGCTGCCTCATCTATGGTCAGCATTCTGGGCTTGTTATCTAACATGAAAACTCCTTTCTACTGCAATAGTGCAGTCTGCTCGTGCTACTGAATACCCAATATCAATCACTGTAATCTAGTATGGGTGTTCATAGATAATCAGATTTGATACATCTAAAAGGCATATATCTATCTTGAAGTAGTAAGTAGTCATATTATCACCTCCGTCTGAATATTCAAGCGAAACTTTGCTTGTAACATCATCGGTCATGTAGCTATTAAAACCAATCTAGGAATGAGCAAATACGAACAAAACAGCAACGCCCCATATAGAATTTGTTTATGGGCGTTGAGCAGGAGACTATCGACAGAGTACTGGAGTCGGTGGTAATAAATGCTGAGAACGACCCTGAAATATTAGCTTATGAGATATGCGAAATGACAGGCGAGGTGTTCCATATTGAGAAAATGAACGGCGGCACTCATGCAGCTTCCAACGAGGATATAAGGACAGTACAGCTCAGATTGGCGATTCCTTTAGACTGGGAGGTCGAATGGAGCGAGCATTTCTCGGCAAAGGCTTATTATGACGGCGAAAAGGTATTTGAGTTTGCGCGTCCCACACATGATGACGAGCCTATAGAGCCCGAGATGTTCAAGACGGACTTTGTTGATGGCGACAAGGTGACCGTACATGAGGAGAAATGGGGCACGGAGGACGATCTTTTCAAATATTACATACATAGGTCTGTGAAATCCAAGGACGCCGATGACGGCAGCTTTGACGAGTATATCTATATCGTAAGCGACGGCGGATTCGATATCAGGCTGACCTTTGCGGCAGACGCAGGAATTGCGCAGGAGGATATTGATATCGTGCTGAAAAGTATAAGAATGACAGAAATGCTCAGATGCCTTAGCTGATAGATCAAACACAACAAAACCGCTCGGGAATGCTGTTTTTGCAGCTGATCCTGCTGAATAGCCATGAATATGTTCCTTTTGATACGCAAATGAATAACACCCTTCGCCTTATTGGCGGAGGGTGTTTGTTGTATATATCATTCAAGTGCAAGGCGTCAGGAGACCGAAGAAGTTTGCTTTCCTATAAATTTAAGAAACTCGGGCATAGGCAACGGACGGGAGTAGTAATATCCCTGGATATAGTCGATCTTTGCGTCTGCCATTCCGTCTATCTCTGCCTTAGTTTCAATGCCCTCGGCAACCAGCTTAAGATCCATTCCGTGAGCCATACCTACGACCGCGTGGACTACCTGCTTTGCTTTTTCTGAACTGAAGAACGCCTTGCTCATATCGTAGTCAAGCTTTATGATTGATACGGGCATTTCCACAACATACATAAGGTTTGACTCGCCCTTTCCGAAGTCGTCCAATGAGAATGTAAAGCCGTATTCTATAAGCTTGTTCATGTTCTGAAGAAGTATATTGCGGGCAGTCACAGACGCTGTTTCGGTGATCTCGAGATTTATCTGACGGGGGTCTATGCCGTGCTTTTCGGTGATCTCTATAAGCCTGTCCGCAAGATCCTCTCTTTCGCACTGCACTACCGAAAGATTTATCTCCACATAGTGTATTCCTGCGTCTGCAACAACAGGATCCTTCAGGAAGATACACACCTTCTCAAATATCCTGTCGCCAAGTTCAACTATAAGACCGCTGTCTTCCGCTACAGGAATGAATACTCCGGGTGAAAGCATGTTTCCGTCTTGCTGGCGAATTCTTACCAACGCCTCGGCAGATGTGAAACGTTGCTCGTTATTGCTGAATATAGGCTGAAGGTAGACCTCAACTCTGTCTTCCTCAAGTGCCGCCACTATTTCCTGCTGTACAAGCTTTTTTTCTCTGTATTTGTTTATCATCTTCTCATCAGCAACGACTATTGCACCATCGGAATGCTTGTCCGATACAAAGCCCATAAAGCTCATAAACTCCTCGCGGTCAGAAAAGATCTGTCCTTCAGGTATTATCACTGACGCGAGCTTTTTTAAAGGGATATTCTTTTTAGTCAGCAATTCCACAGTCTGCTTTGCAAGCGCGGTCAGATCTATACCTGTGCCGCCGATAACAGTAAGGTCCGAGTTGACATTACGAAAAACGTAGATATCTTTTTGCTTTCCGAAAAGATCGACAAGCTCCAGCAATATCTCATCGGAGCGTGAACCAAGCTTTTCGTCCAGCACATCCGAAAGACCTATTTTCAATATCGTGAAATTGGTCTGTCTGCTGTACAGGTGTCTGAGGTATTCGCTCAGCGCATAGGAATTGAAGCAGCCGAGCTTTCTGTCGAGATTTGCCTCGGGATTTTCCATGATAACGAAGAGTATCAGAATGCCTACTGCCGTTGCAAAGCCGACAAGCAGGAGATTGTTGAACATAAACTGTATTCCTGCTGCTGCAAGCCAGATGCACATCCACAGGATAACAGCAAAGCTGCGTCGTTTGCTGAGCTTTTTGTTGAAGATACAAAGCAGCAGTATTCCGAGTATATAGAACACCGCAAAGCAATATACCAGCATTACCGACGGGCCATATGTATAGGAAGTGTCCTTGTTGAAATGTATGTTTATCGGCAGAGAGATCACTAAAAGGCTCTGAACGCCTGCTATAATATACAATAACCCCGTTCTTTTGCGGTGCTTTTCTTCTGAGTAAACATCAGTCAGTACATAGACCAACGCAAAGATCGCTTCCCACACAAGCGAAATGATATACAGCTTGCACACCAGCTTCACTGCCCAGAGTGGGAAAAGATCAATGGTCGAGATAAACACAAGCGAGGATATATCAAGCAGAAGATTTGCCATAGATATATACATCGCTCTCATAAAGACCTGCTCTGTATACAGATTGAGCGTCTTATGCGATTTATAGAAGATAAAAAGCATAAACAGGATTATTAGTCCATAGGTTTGTATTTGTATATTCATGAGTATTATCACCACTTATCAGGTTTGTATTGCATTGAATGTGCATTCACATACTGTCGTTTATGCAGGCACTTGTCTGTAAATGCTTGAATAAATTATAACATTACAACAGGAATTAGTCAAGGAATAATTACACATCAGCTGCCCTTATTTTGAATTCAGGAGCGCATTTGCGTGATACCCGCACTGTTGCATTGCCCACCAGCGTTGCAAGCAAGGTCCTGTCATTGCCCGATGAATAACCCGTTACCTTGGTAAGATTGAGCAGGGCGGATTTTGAGACCCTCATAAATACATCTTTATCAAGCATCTCCTCTAACTGTGTAAGCGAGCCTCTGACCTCATATCTGCCCGACTTCATCACTGCCATGGTCTTTCTGCCATCTGTTTCGAAATACAGTACATTATCCACAGCGATCTTATGAAGTGCATCTTCTTTATAAACAAACAGCGTATTGAGATTGCGTTTGTTCTCTGCTGCGGAATGTTCACTATCGGGCTGTGTTGCCATTGCCGATATATCGCGAAGCTCCATGACCTCCAGGCTTATCGCAAGGCGTTTGATATATTCCTTAAGGATAAGATTATATGCGACAGGTTCGTTATAGCCGACTGCGATATGTCCATAGCATCGTCCTCTGAACACAATGGGCAGAACATGAAGATTATTCGCAAGCTAGTCCCTTGCACTGTATGTCGGTATAATAGTGCTGCTGACAAAATCAGTGAAATTACCTGTTCCGACACTGTCTGTCATGTATATGCATTGTGATGTTTTCTTGTCGATCTTCAGATTGACGGCCATCATGCTTTTGTCTGCGATCAGATAATGCGTCTGTGCGATCACATCAGAAAGCTGAACGTAATCAGTGCATTCAAGAAGCTTTTCGTCAAGCTCACTGTTTGCGTAGCAGATATCCTGAATACTGCGCTTCTCGTGCAGTTCGAGCCGAAAACGCATATCGATATGCTGATTGCTACCACAGCCACAGCTCATGCCCGTTATTACGTTTGCGCACGGTCTATTGATCGTTGGTGGCTCCTCACCGGTTATGCGCGAATGCAGACACGCAGCTGTCAGTCTGCCGACATACTCGGCGTCGCAGGCACACGAATGCCGTATTTTGCAAGAGCCTTGATAAAGAAAAATGCGATTATATCACTGTAACATACGACAGCATCGGGCTTTTCCACGATGCCGTAAGCAATATCCTTTGCGAGTTTATCCGCACATTCACGCCAGAAGCCACCGTAGAACATATTGTCATCAGTGAAGCGGATACCATGCTTCTTCAGCGAGTTTACAAAACCCTTGTCGGTATTAGTCGGGAAATCATGATATCCTCCCAGCAGATATAAAAGCTCGCAGCCATGCTGTTCAATGATGTGATCTGTAAGCTGCTCGATGTTCCTGCTGTGATCGCCTGTAAACACATCGGAAAAAACAGAGGAATTGCCTATTACTGCAACGGGATTGTGACACTTTTCTGCAATTTCCTTTTCCAAACATTTGGCGAGTGATTTATGGGCAGAAAACGACTTCTCGAAAAAAACGACACCGTCATATCTGTCATAATCTATAAGATCGTATATGCTTTCCTCTCCGCCGGTTCTAAGTTGGTTGAGCAGCGGCATTGAAAACACCGTGGTAACATATCCCAAACGATTTGCCTGTTTTTCAAGACCGATCAGGTAGTCATCACGATAATCCTCTGTGATATCAGCCATCACAACACATAAATTCCCGTTTTTTTCATATCATTACTCCTTATTTGTGGAATTTTGCACCGCGCGAATTTCACAATACAATTATATAGCTGTTTTCGCATATTGTCAAGAACTGATCGGAACAAATGGTAACAGGTTTGCAATTACCGTTACTCGTCATACCTGTACAAAGTGCGGTTACGAATATGAGGATATGACTGCTGTAAAGGGTCACTCCTTTGTTGACCGTATAAGAAAGACAGATGGCAAAACTATTCGCCACTGTAAGATATGCGGCTTTGAATATGCAAGTGATTTCCTGCCCGAAGATCTGTGCGAACACAAATACACAAAGAGCGTTATTCAGGAGGCTACCTGCCTTACTGAAGGTGCAGTAGTATATGAATGCCCCGACTGCGGTGATATCTACACAGAAACAACTGCAGCACTCGGTCACGACTACAAATCGACAGTAATTGCTCCCACAGTAACAGATCAGGGCTATACTCTCCATACCTGTTCACGCTGCGGCGAAAACTATAAAGACAACTTCACCGATCCAACAGGTGGCGGCGGTTCCGGCGGCTCGGGTGGTTCTGGGGGCTCCGGTAGTTCCGGCGGATCACATGATTCGGGTGGCTTTGTATCCAGTGGAGTTCCCTCGATAGACGGCGTGAACTATAACTGGCATCTGATAGCCGCTATGATCGAAAAGCTGTCTCCCGACGAAAAGCTTACTGTTAAGCTGAATGGTTGCACCAATGTTCCATATTTTGTTTTTGAGGCTCTCGCAAAGTCTGAAGGTATCATCGATCTTGTCGAAGGTTCGCTTATCACTTGGCGCATCGACGGAGAGGAGATAGATGAGGCGACAGACGCTTATTTCAATTCGACCTATCCTGCTAAGATAGATACATCATCGCTGAATGGCAAGAAAGAAATGACATTCCGTATCATTGGAGATACAAACGTTCCCTCTGCTTTTGTGTACACCTTTGACAAGGACGACGCAGGTCGCGTTGCAAGCGTATACAGGAAGAACAGCGACGGAACGGCGGAGTTCGTGGAACGCGTTAAAGTCAATGAGGACGGCACCGCAGCGTTCAACCTTTCCCAAAGCGGCGACTATGCGCTGATGCTTAGCAATGCCCTGATAGGCGATGCTAATAACGATGGAATGCTTTCTCTGCGCGATTGTGTGATCATCCTGATAGTTCTGGTCGAACTGGAAACCGCAAGTGACCCTTCGATACTGGATTATAACGGCGATGGAGTGATATCTCCGCGTGACGCTTCAACAATGCTATATGATTTGGCATACGACAATGTGTGATTTGTCACAACAGGCTTCTGCTGGCAGATGACATGTTTTGGGCAGTGATCTTGCGGCGGTGTTTGAGAAGGCCGCAATCTTTGCCAAACAGAAAACCGCTTAGCTTAATGGCTAGGCGGTCTTTGGTTTTAAGAGAGATTATGCCAATAGTTTTTCACTCTGCTGATAATTGACACTAAGTCTTAAGTGTGGTATAATAGACATTGCTGCGAATTGGTGAAGGAGAATATAGACCATATGACAAAATTAGAAAACATCATCCCTATGGCATTTGCGATAGTACTGATCCTGTCAGTGACGCTGTCCTTTGTGGATACGGTGGAGCTTCCGACGACCTCGAATTTTGAACAGGATAATATCACTGCGCATATTGAAAAAATGTGCGAGCACGGACCACACTCCATTGCCGATAAAGAGGAAAATCAGCTTGTTATGGAGTATATCATTTCTGAGGTGGAAAAGCTTGGGGTAATAAATTCCGGTACCACCGATGTTCCTGCATATCTCGTACAGGATTATGTATCGACTTCGGACGATGAGCAGAACTGGTATCTCAAAAATGTGATCGTACATATCCCTGCTAACGCTGAGACTGCCACAAACGAGGCTGTGATGGTAATGGCGCATTACGACTCCGTACCGATGGGTCAGGGAGCCGCAGACGATGTACTTGCCTGCTCCACCATGCTGGAGGCTATCCGCTACTATCTCGACCGTATGCATAATGGTTATACTATTGCAAATGATCTCGTTTTCTGCTTTGTAAACGGCGAGGAATACGGCCTGTACGGCTCTGAGGCTTTCATGAATGAATTTGATGGTTTCAACAGCCTTGTTGAGCGCATAAATTTTGCTATCAACCTTGAGGCTCGAGACACTTCGGGTACACAGATAATGTTTGAAACAGCAGATGATAACTACAACACCGTAAAGCTTTTCTGTGAGGTGAATAAAAATCTGTTCACCTGCTCCGTTGCCACCAGAATATACGGTATGATGCCAAACGGCACGGATTTCTCCAATCTCAAGACCCACTATCAGGGCGTCAATATGGCGAACATCGGGGGCGGCGAGAACTATCATACCCAGAACGACAATCCTGCAAATGTTGGTGCGAGCTACGCAACACAGCAGGCGCAGATAGTGAACGGCTTAATTGACAGGCTTGCGAATTACGATCTGAACAAGCTTTACGACACGGATGAGTCTGCGATATTCTTCTCCTATCTCAACATCGGAGATGTGGTGTATGACCTTAATATAGCTGTTGTGCTGGCCATTATAGGAATACTTCTGCTTGCTGCAAATATCGTTCTTTCTTTTGTACGAAAGAAAAAGACGCTTGCGAAGACCGCAAAGGCTGTGCTTTCGATGATCATCGGTCTTGCACTGACAGCGGGCGTGACTTTCGGATGCTATTATCTGTTCCAGCTCATCGCAGCGCTTGCAGGTAACATCGACATCCATGCCATCGGAACTATTTCTTTCTCCAACATTCCGATAATCATCGGCATCGGAGTGCTTGCGTTTGGTATAACTGTGCTGACAACGCACTTCAGCTGCAAGCTGTTTAAGATCGAATCGCGTGATGTGACAAGAGCCTTTGCATATATCCATATGTTGCTTGGCGTTGCGCTCAGCTTTGCGCTCCCCGATGCAAGCTACCTGTTCATCTGCAGCGGAATACTTCTGATGATAAACGAGCTTTGCATCACTCTTAAAAGCGAGCTTGCAGGCTATCATGGCGAGCTGCTTGCAACGGCTCTGTACCTGCCCCTGATAGTCCCGATAATCGTTCTTGCTACCTCTGCGCTGGGACTTTCGATGGTGTATGTATTCGGTGTGCTGTTTGCGCTTGCTATTTACGGTGTTGGTAGCTGTATCACTCCTGTATGCGGATATTTCTCTATAAATGCTATTCTTAACAAGGATAAGGAAACACCTGTTTCCTCTGCTTGGGGAGCATTGCATATAATAGCTGTTGCTATGGTGATGTTCCTTTGTGTTAGCCTTTCAATGCCTGATCCTAATGTTAATCTTCAGGGAAAACAGGGCATTGCAAAGCTTAAGTACGATGATGCGCTTGTGTATGCGCTCGATGACAACGGCGAGCATGGATATTATGTCTATGACCTCAATGCGTACAAGGCGCTCAGGGAATACGCACCCGAAATGGAGTACAGCGAGGATTTTCAGTGCTACATCGGCAAGGGAGAGGCGCTTGATATAGAAGATTCGCTTCAGTGCTATGCCGAGGGTAATGTTATCACAGTAAAGAAGAACGAGGGTAATTCCACGATCTATCTCAGCTTTATCAATGCCACTGCAGAAAGCCTGACTATCGACGACGGTATCACCTCTGAAACCTACAATATACCTGAGCATGGATATTTTGATATTACGATCCACAGCGATTGCACTGTCACACTTCACGGCGGTGGCGCAGATGTTTCTGTTATAGAGAGTATCATCGACCATCCTGATGTTGTCCCTGAAGCGTATGCCGCTGACAGCGACAGGCTGCATTTCAATCTGTGGCTTACTACTGAATATTCCGTTTGTTGATGAGCGGTTGTTTTGATGTATTTGACACCTTGATCTTTGTCAATACTGATACAGTAGTTGATACGCTCAGCTACGGTATTTTGGTTTTTGACAGCCTTGATCATATTTTAACTTTACGCTTGACTGACTCCTCGTAAAATGCTATACTTTAAAAGTACATGACAACAGAAAGGGGAGATACTATGCTTCGTATCGCTGTGTGCGATGATGAAAAGCGTCTGGCAGAAGAAAACAAAGCCGTGCTGGAAAAAGCGCTGGCAGAGATCTGCGTCAGTGCTGAAATAAACGTGTATACAGACAGCCGCAACCTGCTTTATGATATAACAGAGGATGGTTTTCATTATGACTTACTGCTTTCTGATATTGAAATGCCTGAGCTTTCAGGTATGGAGCTTGCAGGAAAAATAAAGCCATTTCTGCCCGATATACGCATTATTTTCATTACCTCGCATATCGAATA
>JAGAKC010000247.1 GCA_017848155.1 Oscillospiraceae bacterium
GTAGGCATAAGCGGTGCAGTCAGCCGCTATAAGCAGGTCAGCTCCGTTGAAAAACGGCGCACAGACAGGCACCAGCTTTATCTGTATCGGCCACTGTGAGAGCTGTGATGAAGCGCAGGGAGAGCTTACAGCCGCCGCAGCTGCACCGGGGCAGCCGCAGGGCGACACAGCGACCTTCTGTACCTTTGCGGCAAGCACGGCAGCCTCGTTGTATGCGGGCGCTTCACGCTCCTCAAAGGATATCGCACCTGTTGGGCATGCAGGCAGACAGTCGCCCAGCCCGTCGCAGTAGTCCTCACGTGTGAGCACTGCCTTTCCGTTTATCATCTCAATTGCGCCCTCATGGCAGGCAGCTGCACAAAGACCGCAGCCGTTGCATTTCTCTTGTGCTATCATGATTATTTTTCTTATCATATCCTGACCTCCTGTAGGAAATGTACTTGACTTTCTAGGTATATTATACTATAATATTTACGATAAGTCTGTTGTATTTGCAACGATAGCGAGGTGTTTTATGAAGAAGTATATTCCATTGTTAAAGAATACATTGCTGTTTTCGGGAGTAGGCGAGGACGAGATTTCTGCCATGCTGTCCTGCTTACAGGCACGGTCAGGCACCTACGGAAAAGGGGAGTATGTACTGCGTCAGGGAGAGCATATCGGGGATATCATGGTGCTTGTCAGCGGAAAGCTGCATGTACAGTGCGACGATTACTGGGGAAACCGCTCTATAATCAGCGTCATCGGTGTAGGAGAGATGTTTGGGGAGTCCTATGCGGCTCCCGAAAGCGGTGCGGTGGTGAATGATGTTCTTGCGGTGGAGGAGAGCGTCGTGATGTTTTTTGATATAAAGCGCATCATTACGGTATGCTCATCGGCATGCAGATTTCATTCGCTGGTGGTGCAGAATCTGTTCTATGCGCTGTCCGAGCACAACAGAAAGCTGATACAGAAGCTCGGCTTCATGTCAAGGCGCACGACCCGTGAAAAGCTGATCGCCTATCTTTCGGAGGAGGCGAAGCGGCACAACAGCAGCGAATTTACCATCCCGTTCAACAGACAGCAGCTTGCGGACTACCTTTCGGTCGACCGCAGTGCGATGTCGGGCGAGCTTTGCAGGATGCGTGACGACGGAATGGTGGAGTTTGAAAGAAGCAGGTTCAGGCTGCTGTAGACAAGACAGAGCTGCGAAGCGCTATATCTTATTCATAAACTGCAAAAAAACTCACGAAGTCGGTACATGTACTTCGTGAGTTTCTGTATATTTATGGGAGGATGTTATAAAAGCATCATCTGCGCCTTCTCCGCCTCATTGGAGCAGGTCCGCCCGGCAGCTGGTAGTTTGATACGATGTCGTTGTTGAGGGCTGCAAGCTGGGTGGCGTCGCCCTTTGTATCGCCGAGACTTGTAACATGGTTCCATGCGCCTCTGCCTGATTCGACCTTTGATTTAACAGCCGCTCTCGGTGAATCGCTGGCGCAGCCGTGCATATCAAGATCAAGTCTTTGATTTCCGTTAAGAAAATGCTTGTTTCCGATATCGATCATTTCGTTCAGCGATCTGAAGTTTCTGGCATTCTGGGAGTAGCCCACTGCGGCGAGCCTTTGATTGTTGTATCTCTCTGTAACAGCGTTGTTACCGTTGAAGATATCATCTGTGTAATTCTGCCTGTCGTAATTGTGCAGGTCCGATCTGAAGGTCTCGGCGGTGGATGCAGCCCTCTCGAACATAAGATCACGGAAGGATTTGTCGGCACTTGCCTGCTGTACCACTGACTTGTAGGTGTTCTCGTAGTCTGCGAAATCGTCCTCTTCATTCGTGTTGAGCTCTTTTCGTGCCCTTATGTAAGTGCCGAGCTTTGTAAGCTCATCGAGCTTTGTTTCGTTGTCCATATCAGCAAAGCGGTCGTTGAAAGCGCCCTCTTTGAGCATGTTTGGGTTCTTCTTTTTGGAGCCACGGGAGAAGAATCTCTTTATCTTGCTGAAAAAGCCGTTGGATTTCATCTGTACCGTGCCCATGGGTGCAGTTTCGGTAACACCTGTACCTGCGACCACGCCCTGCTGTACGGTGTGTACCAGCTCATGAGCGGCTGTCGTGGCGTCGTACCCCTCTGAACCGAAATAAACGTCACGTCCCTGGGTATAGGCCTTTGCACCTATGGAGTCCGCCTTGTCAGCTGCGGCAGCACCTGTATGTACACGGATATCCGAGAAATCCGCACCAAGCTTCTGACCAAGCTGAGATTTTACGTCCTCTATCGACGCTGTGGGCGATACAGAAGCAGCTATCCTGTCTGCTTCTCTTTCCGCATCGGGACGCTGGTTCTCGTGAGCTTCCGCCATCTGCGAAAACATCCTTTCGTCAAAGCTGTTTGAGCCTGATCCCATCATCGGCACAGTATTCGCAGTGGTATGATGTGTACTGTTTACACGGTTTTTTGATTTGCTGGCATATGTCATCATATTTCGGATCCTTTCCATATGTAATATGATCTTCGGATATTGTAGCTATTGTACTATATTGTTATTATAGCACAATTTTTTTGTTTTTGAAGTATCTGCGTAATATTTGTGCTTTTTTGTGTAAATGTTTAAAAAATAAGCTTTTCGGACATGCAGCGAATGTTACTTTATGTCCTGAAAATAAGGCGATGCTGTTGCATTTTATGTCATTGTAGTGTATAATAGTTATAATTGCCGCGTGGTATTTTCATAACTAAAAATAGAAGGAGAAGGGTCGTAACATGTTTGAAAAAGAGGTCCGCAGCGAGATACTGAAGGATATAATGGGCAGCTTCAGAAGTAAAAGGAACGGAATAACTGAAGCGATGCTGTCAAATATGCTGGAGCTTTATGAGATGTTCATAGATTATCCCGATGAGCATTCTGACTTTGCGGGATATCACAAGGTGAAGAAGATAATCACTGATTACTACGCAGAGGGTGTGGAAAACGACATCACAAAATTCTTCAACTTTGAGCCTTTCCTGAAAAAGCTGTACTATCTTCAGGACCCTGACGCATACATAGCTGCCGGTAAGAACACTCCCATGGCAGGTGAGCTTCTGACAGAGCTTGGCATCTACCGTCAGGAGTACAACTCTCACGGAAAGAGCTATCTTCAGATAGAGCCGCTGTCCGATATATTCAGCGACAGGACTATGGAGGAGAATATCGAGCAGGCATATTCCATGCGAAATATCGAGGCTCATACATGGGCGGCATACAGCCGCAGAGAGCGTGGCGAGCGCTTTGCAAACGTGCTTTCCGTATATGTTTTTCTGTGCTTCAGATTCCATAAGCTTATAAGGAACCGCTGTTCTGTTGTAAAGCATAAGACCATAGACCTTCCCGAAATGTGCGAGCATTTCAAGAAGAGCTATGAAAAAGAGCTGAAAAACGGCTTCGTGTATGTGCCCATGCACTGGACGGATGAAAACGGCAAAGATTTCTTTGATGACAAGAGCTATGAAGCAGGCAGGAAGTCTGTGCGCCGTATCCAGTTTTCGGGAGAAGCAGGCTGTGGCAAGACCACTATCGCAAAGCATTTTGCATACAACACGGCAGTGCGATATCTTGAATATGTCGAAAACAACGACAGCGGCGAGATACCGAAGGTGCCTGTATATATCGAGTTGAAAAACGTCAGCGAGGGCAGGGATATCATCAGCTGGCTTGCGGATAATACCCTGCACTGCACCGAGGACGAGGTAAAGGAGCTTTTAAAAGCAGGCACGCTGGAGCTGTACCTTGACGGCGTTAATGAGATGATAAGCAGCCGCTTTGGTAAACGTAATTTTACGATAAGCGTCAGAAATCTTCTGAACGAGTTTGAAAATACTCCTGTAGTTGTAACGGACAGGGACGAGGTAGACATAAATCTGCGCTCCGTGCTTACCGTATACCGTCCCACACCGCCGCAGCTGAGCGATATCATGCGTTTTGTGAACGGCGTGACGGGAAGATCGAAGAACAAGGAAAAGCTGTGTGCAGATATCGCACAGTGGTTTGACGATGTGCCTGAAAGAGTGGAGCGGTTCGATACTCCGTTCAAGCTGTGCCGCCTTATTCAGGTGGCGGAAAGCGGCAAGCAGCTGTCTGATGACGAGCAGACCTTCATGCATGCGTATGTTACGGCGCTGCTGGAGCGTGAGCTTGTGGAGAAGATGGACTTCATGGCAGAGCCTGGTCGTCTTGACGAGGTGATGAGATATGTTGCGAGATTCCTTGACGGTGCGGACGATCACATCACACGAAGCAGCTATAACGAGCTGTGCTCCGATGCGATACGCAGCCGCTCGCTCACCATGGATGCGGTGGATTGCGCAAATCTTGCGATCCAGCTTGGCTTTATAAGCATTTATCCTGAGGACATGATCGGTTTTTCCGATGAGATGTTGTACAGGTATTTTAAAAACCTTTGATCGGACGGTATGATCGATGAAATTCTTGCAGGAACTTAATGAAGCGATGCGCACAGATGCGCCATTTGAGAAAAAGGAAGAGCTGATAAACAGTGCTTTCAGCGAGGGCATGGAATTAAAGGAGATAGCCAAGGCTGTCGAGGCGTCCGCCGCTTGCTGCGAGGATGAAAAGCAGAGGATATACAGCCATCTTATCTCGCTGTGGATGGAGAGGTACGAGAGCCATTGTCTTGAAACGCTCAGCAGGAAGCGTATAAAGGAATACATCCACCTTGCGGTCCTTCTGGACGAGCCGGGTGAGCATCTTATCCGTGCTGCGGAGTTTACAAGAACATCAGGCAAAGCTTCCAAAGAGGAGTATTGCGGCAAATGGCGCAAGATGTTTTCACGGATACACGACTACAACAGAATGGTGCGGCTCTTCTGCATCGTTGATGAGCGTGCATTTCTTGATGATAAAATAATGAAGGAGCTGTTCACTGCCTACAACTATACCGCGGGTGAGAAGGAGTGGGCACAGCTCATCGCAACGGAATTTAAGCTTGAGCATGTGGCACTGCTGGAGCGCCTTTACAAGGTCGCAGGCAGCGCAGAGCATTTTGTGGAGCTTTCGGGACAGCCGTGGGAGCAGATAGTTGAGCAGCTTGAAGCTATGGATATGAAAGCCCGCCGCTATATGGTGACCGCAAGGCTCATTGCGGAGGATATCCGTATAGCATTTCAAAAAGACACCTACTCATATGAGCAGCGAATCGCATATTACCTGACACAGAGCGCCTTACTGACGGTGAACCTTGCGTCTTATCTTGCGCATAGGTATTTTCTGGAGCATGGTACTCTGAACGAG
Organism: Oscillospiraceae bacterium; assembly: GCA_017848155.1. Taxonomy (GTDB): domain Bacteria; phylum Bacillota; class Clostridia; order Oscillospirales; family Ruminococcaceae; genus CAG-115. Next base: position 5,271 of record JAGAKC010000247.1, read on the forward strand.
GAGATAAAAGGACTTATTGACATTTCCAACGTTTTTTGTGAAAAGAAGCTTCACAGCAGCGTGATACGTCTGCATATAAGCTGTGTTGATAAATGCCTTCGTGAGGGTATCGACATAGTCGGTTTTATAAATGATACAAAGTCTGTAAACATGTTTGCGAAGGATTCAAGGATCAAAGCGCTCAAATGGCAGGAGAAGCTCGATTCGGGCGATGACGGTTTTGCGGCAGAAAAGGCTCACGCTGAGGAAAGGCTTGCTGAATTGCTTGATACCATGACAGACAGCCGTTTGCTGACCTGCATTTATTTCAACACGTATTTCGGCGCTTTCTGCGACCTTAAGGACTTCATATCTGCCCTGAATGACAGGGGAGAGGATATCCGAGAGCTTTTCAGCGAATATCCGCTTTTCTGCAGGGTGTATAACCTGGACCCTAAATTCAGAAAGATAGTTGCGAAGATACTGCGGTACAACTGCAACAACATCTCCATGGTATCTGTAAGATTCAGGGGAGTCATCTCCCGTCACAACATCATCTCCGTGAGGATAACGGGTCTTACCAGCCGTTTCGGCGGAGAGCTGTCGATACAGGCGGAGCTCGTGTCACCTGAATTTGAATATGATGAGGAAAAGCTTATCGCCTGCCTTGAGGGGATAAGTGCTGAC
>JAGAKC010000248.1 GCA_017848155.1 Oscillospiraceae bacterium
CGGCAACAAGACCAGCGATGTGAGCCATATCCACCATGAGGTAAGCACCTACTGCCCTTGCGATAGAGGACAGCTTAGCAAAATCGATAGCTCTGGGGTATGCGGAAGCACCTGCCACGATGAGCTTAGGCTTGCACTTGTTAGCCTGCTTGTAAAGATCCTCGTAGTCAATGAAGCCGTCGTCGTTTGTGCCATAAGGAACAAAGTTGTAGATCTTACCCGAAATATTTACAGGAGAACCATGTGTGAGATGACCGCCGTGAGCAAGGCTCATACCCATTACAGTATCGCCGGGCTGAAGCAGTGCCACATAAACAGCGGTATTAGCCTGAGCGCCCGAATGAGCCTGAACATTTGCATACTTTGCGCCAAAAAGCTCCTTAGCACGCTCGATAGCGATGGTCTCTACGATATCAACGTCCTCACATCCGCCGTAATATCTTTTTCCGGGATAACCCTCGGCATACTTGTTGGTGAGAACGCTGCCCATAGCAGCCATTACAGCAGGAGAAACTATGTTCTCGCTGGCGATAAGCTCCAGGTTTCTCTTCTGACGGGCAAGCTCCAGACCCATTGCATCGGCAACTTCCTTGTCATACTGACCGAGGAAGCCGATGGAATCCATTAAATCGTTGTACATACAGGTACTCCTTTCGAATATCCAAAAATAAACAGCACAAAAGCCACACTGCTCTATACGTATCCTTACTATACCATGCTGTCAGCTTCATAATATCAGCGCTCCACACGGAGAGAATTAAATAAAAATATGTATAAAGATGTAGTTTTGAAAAAGCTACTTTTATTATAACCTAAAATCAAACTAAATGCAAGTAATTTTTTTGAAAAATGATGAAATAAGGCATTTTTTTGATAAAAACAGGCATCGGAATAGTTTCCCGATGCCTTGTGATCATATAAGCTTATTAAGCTCGTTAAGCAAAGTATCTTTTAGCTCCTTTAATTCAGGCTCTGTGGGACGATTTGCGTCATCATACATTTTTTCCATCGGATACCACCAGATCGGACCAACGCCTTTATTGCCGTAGCTTTCAATATCTCCCATCCTTCGGGGAGATATATGCCAGTGCAGATGTGCGTCCCCCTGCCCCAGACATTCATAGTTGATCTTTTCTGCCCCGAAAGCGTTTTTCACAGCCTCTGCCACGAGCACCATCTCATTCATGAATTTTGAGGAGAACTCCTTATCCAGATAAAAAAGCTCTGTCTTGTGCTGTTTACAGAGAAACAGTGTATAGCCTTTAAAATGCTGATGGTCGCCGATAACGACATACCCTGTTTCAAGCTCCTTTACAAAATAAGGGTTAGTTTCGCTTTTTATCATTTCTATGCGGTCGCAGATAAGACACATTTCGATCAACACCTCCTGATCAGATGAACTCTGTTATCTTATCCCCCATGTCGGAACAGGAAACCGGCTTCATACCATCAGACATGATATCTCCTGTCCTGTAGCCTTCTTCCAGCACCTTTGCCACAGCACCTTCAACAGCATCAGCTTCTTCTGCCATTCCAAAGGAATAGCGGAGCATCATTGCCGCTGAAAGTATAGTTGCAATGGGATTTGCCTTATTCTGACCTGCTATATCGGGAGCAGAGCCGCCGCTGGGCTCGTACAGACCGAATCTTGTTTCGTTCATGCTTGCGGAGGGCAGCATTCCGATAGAGCCTGTTATCATCGAAGCCTCATCCGAGAGGATATCTCCGAACATGTTTTCCGTGACCATCACATCAAACTGTGCAGGGTCCTTTACAAGCTGCATCGCACAGTTGTCAACAAGCATGTGTTCAAGAGCTACCTCTGGGTAATCCTTTGCGACCTCTTCAACGACCTTGCGCCAATGCCGAGATGAATCAAGCACATTTGCCTTATCGACACTGGTCACCTTTTTCTTTCTCTGCATAGCGACATCAAACGCTTTGACAGCGATCCGTCTGATCTCGTTTTCGTCGTATTTCAGTGTATCGACCGCTGTCATGACACCGTCTATCTCCTCGGTCTTTCTGTTGCCGAAGTATAGACCGCCTGTAAGCTCACGCATTATCAGCATGTCAAAGCCTTTGGAGCTTATCTCCTCTTTGAGCGGGCATGCTCCCGAAAGCTGAGGATAAAGCAGGCACGGACGAAGATTTGCAAAAAGACCAAGTGCTTTTCTTATGCCAAGCAGACCTGCTTCGGGACGACGGTCTGCGGGCAGCTTATACCACGGCGATGTTGTGGTATCACCGCCTATGGAGCCCATCAGTACCGCATCAGCCGCTTTACAGCGTTCTATTGTTTCGTCTGTCAGCGGAACACCGTTTACGTCTATGGAACAGCCACCCATAAGAAGCTGCTCATAATTGAATACATGACCATACTTTTCAGCTACCCTGTCAAGTATCTTCATTGCTTCGGTCACTATTTCAGGTCCGATACCATCACCTTTTATAACAGCAATATTCTTTTCCATGAATACTACATCCTTTCTATATATTCATATGTCTATCCGATACCGTATCTCATAGAATAAACACGAC
>JAGAKC010000249.1 GCA_017848155.1 Oscillospiraceae bacterium
CCATAGCATAAAGCTTTCTGAATTTCATAGCAGTTTCATTCAGGAACTCCACCAGTGTATCACCGTTGTATGCACCAAGATCGACATAGATCTCCTCGCCGTTTACACGAAGCAGATCGAACATCTCCTCACGTGGAGTTTCACACTCACGCAGATACCTTATATCTCCGCTCAGCTTATAGCGGATAACATTTTCAAAAACTCTCTTAGACTGCTCGTCAGCCATAAGCTCATAAGCCTTCTTAAGCTCTGAATAATGCTCCTTTGCATAATCAAGCGTAAATAATCCATCGCCTACCACCGGTACATTGGGCGCATAAAGCTCATGCTTTGAAGCGATGTCATATATCCTGTCCATGACATCAGGAAGCTGACTGCCAAAGCTGACAAGTATGATAAAATCATTGCCGTACAGTTCTTCTATCTCGGACAGCTTCTTCACACGTATACCCATGAAGCTGTGACCACGGACGAACTCATCGCTTGCCATTATGTCATCGACCTGCACACCGACAGAGTCCAGCACAGCACGTATCTTTTCAGCGCCGTCGCCCATGCCGTACAGAACGATCTTTTTATCCGTCTGCGAAAGATAGTCCCACAGACAGGAATTTATCTCATCAAGAAAAAAAGCCATTACAACCTCATAATTTATAACATTTTGATATGCTCTGATTCCTTAACACACTTAAGGAACGCATCAGACACCTTTGAGCTGTCAAGATGATACTGCTCAACGATCTTATCAACGACCTCCCACTCGCCCTTTTCATAGCAGTATGCGAGCTTGAAAACATCGCTGTAAAGACCGCCCTTGCACATGATACCGTTCTTGATATCATCGGTCAGCGGGAACTCCTTCAGTGTTTTTTCCAGATCTCTCGGTCCTACGCTTCTCAGCATCGAAAGAAGTCCCATAAGGTAGAAAGCATCAGGATTTGTAGCCGCCTGCGGTATCATCATAGCAAGCATGCGGCAGAATTTTGCAAGCACCAGCGAAACACGCATTATCTCTACATTATCATTCATCGTGATACGCTGCATGCCCATCAGATATATCCACTCACGCAGATAATCAAGTCCAAGTATAACAAGCGCCTGACTGATAGATGATACCCTGTTCCTTACACCGAAATAAACGGAATTGATAAGTCGCAGCAAGCGCTGACACATAGCGGTATCTCTTGATATGACCTCAACTATGTCGCTTATCTCAGGCTCAGGCTGTGAAACGAGCTGCATTATCTGCATGAAGTTCATTGACAGCGGCGCAAGACTCTCTCTCGCCATGATCGTAGGACGCGCAAAATAGTAGCCCTGCGTAAATGTGCACCCAAGACGCTTTGCATACTCAAACTCCTCGGCGCTCTCGACCTTTTCCGCAAGCATTATCTTGTTGCAGTATCGGCATACATACGCTGTTTCCTCGATCTTTCTCTGCGCTGTACGAAAATCTATCTTTACGATATCGCCCAGCTGAAAAAGATCGCTGTAGCTGTTTTCATACTCAAAGTCATCCAGAGCAATGGTATATCCACGTTCCTTCAGATCCTGACACGCATCCAGCAGGTCCTGATCTATCATCGAATTTTCCAGTACCTCTACCACTGCGATATCAGGGGATATCATCTTTGGTACGCCACGCTTCAGAAGGTTTCCCGTGAAGTTGATAAAGGCCTTACCGCTACCGATGACTTCGCGTATATCAAGACCGAAGAATGCATTGGTGACCACATCCGCAGTTGACTCATCACCATTTACTCCGGTATAATTATTCTGTTGTCCATTACTGCGATACAGCAGCTCATAACCATAGACCTGATTATCCATGTCAAATATCGGCTGTCGTGCAATATACACATCCATCGAATGTATTCACCCTTCATTAGAAACATGCACAATATCGACCTTGGCGTACAATACTGGCATCATACTCTGTTAATTATATAATTATTATACAATAAAGTGAACATTTTTTCAATAGTTGTGTAAAAAGAAATAAAAATAAACTATATTTTCATTAAAACTGCACAATGCACACGGAAATATCAATTGTTGTCAGGGGTTATTGTATGTTTATTATGCACAAAAAACGAACAACGATAATTAATATTTTGTCGCTTAAAATATAAACCGCCGAGCAAGGACCTTGTTAATCACAGAAACGCTCCTCCAATGCCTGCGGCAACGGGAGAGCCATCCGGATAACGCCCCCTGCGGAGGCATCCCTTTCGACGGTATGGTTGGTTATCATTAAGAGATAAAGACCGATCTACAGATTTTTATTAAGTGACTGTCCGGTTGCTCTGCCAACAACAGCACTGTTGTAATAACCTATCTTCTGCTTGGTCTGCTTCAGCTGCTCCAG
>JAGAKC010000250.1 GCA_017848155.1 Oscillospiraceae bacterium
CCCCTGAAGCAGGCGGAGGACGCTGTGCTTGCGGACACGTCAGAGCCTGATTTCGTGCAGTCGTGTGCGCTGATATGCGACATAATAAAGGAGAGGGTGTAATGTTATACGCATTCCTCCGTAAATGCGCAAAGCTGTTTTACGTGATAGTGTACAACATCACGGTCATCGGCAGGGAGAACATCCCGAAGGAAAAGGGCGGCTACATAATAGCCTCCAACCATGTTTCAAACAATGATCCGCCCGTTGTGGGCATTACCTTTAAAGGAAAGTACACCTTCATGGCGAAGGAGGAGCTTTTCCATAAAAACAAGATATTCACCTGGCTCATCACGAAGCTGGGCGCTTTCCCCGTAAAGAGGGGCGCAAAGGACGGCGCACAGGCGATACAGAAGGCGCTGGACAGCCTCAAGGACGGACGCATCTTCGTCATATTTCCCGAGGGCACACGTTCAAAGGACGGAACGCTCGGCAGGGCGAAGAGCGGTGTGACGCTCATTGCGGCACAGGCAAAGGCTCCCGTCGTACCTGTGTTCATCAAATACGGGCGTAAGAGGAAGTTCCGCCGCCGTATCCAGATCTCCATCGGAGAGATGATACCTGCGGAGAGGTTCGATGTGGATATCGAGGACAAGCGAGTGCTGAAGCAGGTCAGCTCGACGATAATGGATGAGATCGCAAAGCTGCAGGAGAGAGCACCCGATGTTGATTGAGATTGCTGAAAGATCCGGCTTCTGTTTCGGGGTCGAGAGGGCGATACGGCTGACCGAGGAGGCGGCGGAAAGATACGGCGAGGTTTACACGCTGGGACCGCTGATCCACAACCGCATCGTTACGGACTCCTTACAGGAAAAGGGTATCCATATAGCCGACGGAGTGGAACAGGCTGCGGGCAGACCGCTGGTCATACGCTCCCACGGTGTTGACAGGGAAACAGAGGAAAGAGCGAATGCGGAATGCTCCGTCTGCATCGACGCAACCTGTCCGTTTGTGAAGAAGATACACAATATCGTATCGGAGCAGCCGACAGACGGCGCAGTGGTGATACTTGGCGACAGGGATCATCCCGAGGTCATCGGCATAAAGGGTCATGCACGTTGCCGTGCGTATGTGTGCGGAGATCTTGATGAGATCGAGGCGCTCTTTCGTGACGGTGTGCTTTCAGAGGACGGGAATGTGGCTCTCGTCATCCAGACGACCTTCGACCGCAGCAGGTTTCTTGAATATTCCCGTGTTATCGGGGAACGATACCGCTGTGTAAAAATATATGACACGATATGCAATGCAACGTCCGAGCGTCAGAAAAACGCTGAGGAGCTTGCAAAAAGAGCTGCGCTGATGATCGTTGTCGGAGGAAAAAGCAGCTCGAACACAGGGAAGCTTGCTGAGATATGCAGAAGGCACACCGTGACCGTGTTTACGGAGAACGCCGAAAGCCTTCCCGGGCAGCTTTTACAAGGGCTGCGCTCCGATAGTATTATCGGAATTACGGCGGGAGCTTCGACCCCTGCCTACACTATAAAGGAGGTTCATGAGAGAATGAACGAAGAGATCAAAAACATCAATGAAAATGAGGAGGACTTCGCTGCTCTGCTCGACCAGTCTTTTAGAAGAGTATATACCAACAACAGAGTTAAAGCTATAGTTGTAGGCATCAACAAGAATGAAGCTGTAGTTGAGCTCGGCACGAAGCAGACGGGTTACATACCCCTCGACGAGCTGACAAACGATCCCAACGCTGCTGTTGCTGACGTTGTAAGCATCGGTGACGAGATCGAGGCTATCGTAACCAAGGTCGACGATTCCAACGGCGTTATCTTCCTTTCCAAGAAGAAGGTAGATTCCGCACTGGGCATGGAGAAGATCGCTGCTTCCAAGGAAGCTAACGAGACTCTCGAGGGCGTTGTTACTGCTGCTGTTAAGGGCGGTATCATCGTTATCTACAATGGCACACGTGTATTCATCCCCGCTTCCCAGACAGGCGTTCCCCGTTCCGGCAAGCTTGAGGATCTGGTTAAGAAGACAGTTCCCTTCAAGGTTATCGAGATCAACGAGCAGCGTGGTCGTGTTGTAGGCTCTATCAGACAGGCTACAAAGGAAGTTCGTGACGCTGAGAAGGCTAAGTTCTGGGAGTCCATCGAGGTTGGTCAGAAGTTCGAGGGCGAGGTTCGCTCCATCGAGGATTACGGTGTATTTGTTGACATCGGCGCTGTTGACGGTCTTGTTCGCACAAGCGAGCTGACATGGAACAGAGTTGGTCATCCCAAGGACATCGTTAAGGAAGGCGATAAGATCACTGTTATCGTTAAGTCCTTCGATCCCGAGAAGAAGAGAGTTTCCCTCTCCGCTAAGGATCCCGACGAGAATCCCTGGACAAAGTTCGTTGCTGACTACGCTATTGATGATGTTATCAAGGCTACTATCGTTAGCATCACAGAGTTCGGTGCTTTCGCTCAGATCATCCCCGGCGTTGACGGTCTGATCCACATTTCCCAGATCTCCACAGAGAGAGTTACAAACATCGCTAACGTTCTCTCCGTAGGTCAGGAAGTTGACGTAAAGATCATCGACATCGACACAGACAAGAACAGAGTTTCCCTTTCCATGAAGGCTCTCATGGAGGACGCTGCTCCTGCTGACGACGCTGACGCTGAGTAATCAATACCAGACACAAAGACCTCCCTGTTAAAGGGAGGTTTTTTTATTGTATTTAGTTCTGTTATACATAGGCTTTATATTACGATTTGTAATATAATATTTATCTACAAATTGTGATATCTGGCGTCAGGATAACAAATAGTATTACAGAATATGCAGCTGATCCTGTACCTGCCGACAGGAAAGAAGCAGCTGCATAGTTTGCTCATATACAGAAAAACCACTGTGTAACTATACAAACAGTGGTTTTATATGTTGATATAACAAATTGTAATAGTGAATTATGCGGAATAATGTGAGATATTGTAATATTATATCGAAAAATTACAAAGAGTATATGATATCCCTGATGGCTGACAGGACAGCTTCCACCTCATCTGCTGTGCTTAACGCAGACAGCGACAGACGTAATGCGCCCTTTGCAAGTTCAGTGCTCCTGCCTATGGCAAGCATGACACGGCTCGGCTCGGACATGCCTGAGGAGCAGGCGGAGCCGCTGGAAGCGCAGATGTCCCGTCTGCTAAGCTCATACACCAGCCTCTCGCCTGTGATATTACCGAAGCAGAAGCTGACGTTGCCGCACAGCCTGTCGTAACGTGGACCGTTGAGGTAGGTGTCAGGCAGTGCGGCTATCCCCTCGATAAGAGCGTCACGGAGCGCCGCAGTCCTTTCGGTGGCTATCGGCATTATGGACACGGCGTCCGCAAGTGAGGCTGACATTCCCATTATGGCAGGCAGGTTTTCCGTGCCGCCACGACGTCCACGCTCCTGCGTGCCGAAAATGAGCTGCGTTACAGGCACACCTGTGCGCACGTACAGCGCACCTGCACCCTTTGGTCCGTGGAATTTGTGAGCGGACAGGGTCAGCATGTCACGGCACAGCTTCTTCACATCCAGCGGAAGCACTCCTGCTGCCTGGACAGCGTCGGTGTGGAAAAGCACTCCCTTTTCACGGCATAGCTGCCCAATCGCTGAAACGGGCTGGATGGTGCCTATCTCATTGTTGGCGGTCATTATGCTCACAAGCGCCGTGTCAGACCGTATAGCAGCCGAAACATCACCGACCGAAACACGACCCTCGCTGTCCACGGGGAGCAGTGTCACTTCAAACCCACGTCTTTCGAGGGACTTAAGACATTCAAGCACCGAGTGGTGCTCGGTCTGCTGGGATATGATGTGCCGTTTTCCCTGTGAGCCACCGTATTCTGCGGCAGATATCAGCGCCATTGTGTTTCCCTCGCAGCCGCCCGATGTGAAGAATATCTCGTTTGCAGCTGCGCCGAGAATGGAAGCTACCTTTCTGCGTGCGGCGAAGAGAAGTCCTGCGGCAGACTGCCCTGCGGAGTGCTGCGAGGAGGGATTTCCGTAGTCATCCCGAAGCACTGACAGCATCGCCGAGATAGCGTGCTCGGACGGTCTGGTGGTGGCGGCATTATCGAAATATATCATGTGCGTGCTCCTTTACTGAAATAGCTACTGAAATTATATCATGCTGCCCGTATAATGTCAAGAAACGTAACCATCACGGCGCAGCTGCATATAATGTCGGAGAGAGCTATCGGGAAAGGAGCGATACTATGTGCGGAATAGCAGGACAGATAGGCTTTGACCGTGATATGCGTGGTCAGGCAGAGGTGATGGCGGCAATGAGCGCCGCTCTTGCGCCGAGAGGCCCTGACGCAAAGGGCGAATACAGCGACACTGCGGCATACCTTGTGCACAGACGGCTGATAGTGGTAGACCCCGAAAACGGCAGGCAGCCGATGACCGAGGGCAGCTACACCATCGTGTACAACGGCGAGCTGTACAACACAGCGGAGATACGTGAGCAGCTTCAGAGGGACGGCATGACCTTTGACGGGCACAGCGATACGGAGGTCGTGCTGAAAGCGTTTATCAGGTATGGCGAGGATTGTGCAAGGCTCTTCAACGGGATATTTGCGTTTGCGGTGTGGGACAGCCGCAGGCGGCGGCTTTTCCTGTGCCGTGACAGGATAGGCGTAAAGCCGCCCTTTTACTCCTTTGCGGACGGCGGTATAATTTTTGCGAGCGAGATAAAGGCGCTGCTTAAGAATCCTGCGGTGAAGCCTGTGATAACACGTGAGGGAGTTATGGACATAATGCTCATCGGCCCTGCAAAACGGGTCGGCGGCGGAGTATTCCGTGATATTGCGGAGATACCGCCTGCGCACTATGCGTATTTTGATGAGGACGGCTTCACGATGATGAGATACTGGGAGCTGAAGGCGGCTCCGCATACGGAGGGCTTTGAGGATACCGCCCGTCATGTGAGGGAGCTTATCACCGACGCTGTGAAGCGGCAGCTGGTCAGTGACGTGCCGCTTTGCTGCTTCCTTTCGGGCGGACTTGACAGCAGCGTGATATCCGCAATAGCGGCAGAGGAATTCAGAAAACGGGGAGAGCAGCTCTGCACCTGGTCGATAGACTACCGTGACAATCACAGAAACTTCACCGCAAGCAGCTTTCAGCCTGACGAGGACGCTCCGTGGATAGTGAAGATGGCGGAATATATCGGCTCCGACCATACTGACGTGGTGCTGGATACGCCTGCGCTGACTGATGCGCTGGATGACGCAGTGCTTGCACGTGACCTGCCCGGTATGGCGGATGTGGACAGCTCGCTGTACCTTTTCTGCAGGGAGATAAAGAAGCGTTTTCCCGTGGCGCTGTCGGGGGAGTGTGCGGATGAGTATTTACACACATGACCTAACACCTTGCATATCCCTGAAAAAAATGTCCCCGCATATCCTGCGGGGACATTTTTTGATCATATGCTGTTTCAGCCGTCATGGCATACACATTATAATCCCAGAATGTATCTGAAGAACATTTCCCAGAAATCCATCTCTACACCTCCAAAAGCTGTTTAATGAATTAAGGATAGCTTATCGGAAAGCGTATATCAACGGATTTGCTACGTAAGGTATGAAAATCGTGACGACTTGATAATTTTTCGAAACAATGGTATAATGGGATAAACAAACTGTCAAAGGAGAGTGGCCATGCATATTGCGATTTGTGATGATGAAAGAGTATGGCACGAGGTGCTGCTGAAGCTTCTCAGGGAATACTCTGGAAAAAGACAGCTGGATATATACACGCAAAGCTTCGCAAACGGAAGGGCGCTTGCGGAATCAAACAAGAAATTCGATATCATCTTCATGGATTACAGAATGAAGGGCATAAACGGGATAGAAACGGCACGGCGGATACGTGAGGTGTCGCCTGAAAGCGTCATCATCTTTGTAAGCTCACATACGGATGTTGCGATAGATACTTTTGAGGTAAAGGCATACCGCTTCCTTGCAAAGCCTATCAACCGCTCAAAGCTGTTCAAGGCACTGGACGACTATCGTGCGGAGATAGACCTTGACAGCTTTCTTATCTATAAGACCCATGACATGACGCTGAGGATAAGGATATCCGACATCATCTATGTGGAGGCCGCAAAAAACCACGCAATAATACATACCGCAAGCGAGGCTCATGAGGTGGTAAAGAATCTGAAACAGGTGTACAATGATCTTCCTAAGGATAAATTCTACCGCTGTCAGAAGTCATATGTCGTGTCCTTCCTTCATATCCGTGCCCATGATAAGGAGGAGATCTATCTGGACGACGGCCGCAGCGTAAAGATCAGCCGTAATTCCATAAGGGACTTCAGAAACTCATTTCAAGAATATATACTGAAATACAACACGGGAGATGTATAAATGGAATTACTGCTGATAATTGCAGAGATGGCGGCAGATATCATCCTGCTGCTTGCCGTGTTTTCGGTGCTTGCCACTGTGGGCGGTACGTCATCGAGGGCAGGCAAGGGTGTAATGATCGCAGCTATGGCGGCTTTCTGCCTGGTGGGCGCAGTCACTTATGCGAACATCGCATCACAGAGCTTTATCGTGAAGCTGGTCATGACGGCGCTGAATCTGCTGAAATATCTGGTGGCTGCGGCGGTGGTGTACAGGCGGTGCGACCTTAAGCTCATATGCATCGTGCTCATCGTGCAGTTCGTGTGCAATATGCTCACCTCTGCGGTGAATCTGTGCCTTGCGACAGAGTTTACGGAGCAGCATCGCTGGGTGGATATGGTCGTGCTTCTGGCAGTGCGGAGCGTTGTGCTGCTTATCATGACTGCAATAAGACGAAGAACACAGAACGTTTACACAAACAACGCCCTTGACCTTGTACCGAAGCATATTTTTCTGCTGATCCTTGCTTGCTGCTTTTTTGCGAGCGGTCTGATACACTCTGCGGATATAGATACCTCGCAGCTTGCTTCAAAGCTTACGCTCATAAAGTTCTTTTCGATGGCCGTGATGCTGTGCATATCGGCTGTTGCGATATCGCTGCTGACGAACGTGCTGGGAAAGCGGTACTACAGCGATATCAGCCGCATCCTTGAGCAGCAGGTGCAGACCCAGCTTGCGCATTATGAGCAGCGTGAGAGAGCCAATACCGAGATAAGAAGCTTCAGGCATGATTATAATAACCATATAAGCTGCATCAGGGCGCTGCTGGATTCGGGCAGATACGAGGAGGTGGAGGAGTATCTCGGGAAGCTGTCTGAAAGGCTTCCGTCGGGCAGCTTTAACTACAGCACGGGAAACTACCTTTCGGATGCGATACTCTCCGACAAGCAGGAGAGCGCAGGAAAGGACGGCGTGGAGATAGCTTTCAGCGGAACTATACCCACCTCCATAAACAATACCGACCTGTGCATAATCCTGACAAATGCGCTTGACAATGCCATCGAAGCGTGCAGGGCATATAACGGCGAGAGAAGGATAAGCGTATTCGGCGGCTTCAGGCACGGATATTTCATACTGATCGTAAAAAATCCCACCGTGAACTCCATGACCGGTTCCGCACTGCCTGCGACCACGAAGCAGGACAAGCAGCACCACGGGTTCGGACTTCTCAATATCAGCGCTGTTGTGGAGAAGTACGACGGCTTTATAAAGCACGAGATAAGCGACGGTCAGTTCGTGCTGAGCCTTACCTTCAACAGCGTCACGGAGGCCGCCTGTAATACGGGCGCTTAGCTGTCTATACAAGTTAAAGCCGTATCGGTATCGTCCGTGCGGCTTTTCTGCTGTGCGGAAAGGTGCTCGTAAAGCAGATGTGCAGCGCTGTCCAGTATCCTTTCCGTTTCCTCGGGCGAAGCAACTCTGTCGTCTGCGACAGCGCCGATGCGCCTGCCGCTGCTGTCATATATCACCCTTGCGATGTGCGGTTGTTTTTCCATGATATCACCCCCTGTAAAGCATATGCGCAGGGGTCGTCTTTTTTTCGCAGTGCGCCCGAATCCGTCGGAATATGCGCTCATATAATCTGATATACCGTAGGACTAAGGCTTTGGAAAGGGATAATGATGAGCTACTGTATCTATTTGAGAAAATCACGGTCGGATATCGAAGCGGAGCAGCGTGGAGAGGGTGAAACGCTGTCACGGCACCGCACGGCGCTTCTACAGTATGCACAAAGGCATGCGCTTCATATAGGCGCTGTATACGAGGAGATAGTGTCGGGAGAGAGCATCGCAGCACGTCCTGTCATGCGGCAGCTTCTGACAGAGGTGGGTGAAAGGAGATGGGACGGCGTACTTGTTATGGAGGTGGAGCGTCTTGCAAGAGGAGATACCATGGACCAGGGAGTAGTCGCCCAGGCTTTCAAATACTCCGAAACGCTCATAATCACTCCGTTAAAGACCTACGACCCCAATAACGAATACGATGAGGAGTATTTTGAATTCGGCCTGTTTATGAGCCGCAGGGAATACAAGACCATCCGCCGCCGTCTGCTGCGTGGCAGGGAGGCTGCAGCGAGAGAGGGGAAATGTCTTGGTCGGGCGCCTTATGGCTACAGAAAGGTGAAGCTCACGGGGGATAAGGGCTATTCGATGGAGATAGTCGGGCAGGAGGCGGACACGGTGCGCATGATATATGACTGGTACATAGACGGCATCCTGACCTGTGACGGGCGCAGACGGCTCGGGATACAGGCGATAGCAAAGCGCCTTAACCGGCTTTCGGTGCCTGCCATAAGGCATGACTACTGGCAGAAGGAAACGGTGCGTGACATCCTGACGAATCCTGCCTATGCAGGTCTTATCCGCTGGGGCTACAGAAAGCAGCAAAGGCGCATCGGCAGTGACGGAAGGCTGATATCCCGTCTGGAAAGGAATGAAAGCTGCATCGTAAGCGAGGGACTTCACGAGGCGATTATTCCACGTGAGCGCTGGGAGAGGGCGCAGCAGCTGTTTTCACAGCAGCCGCCTGCGCCTGTCGGCTACAGAAGTGCCGTGAAAAATCCGCTTTCGGGTCTTGTGGTGTGCAGCAGCTGCGGCAGGAGGATGGCTATGCGCAAAGGCTCGGGCGGTCGTCCCGATTACCTTGTGTGCGGCAGGCGAGGCTGTGATACGGTCAGTGCGCCGCTGCATCTTGTGGAGAAAAGGCTGCTGGATATACTTGGGGAATGGACGGGGGGATATCGTGTGGCTCCGAAAGAGCACGCTTCGGCTGATGCGGAGGATGTCGGAGCTGCCATAAGCCGCAGGGAAAAGGAGCTGTTTTCATGCGAAAGGCGGCTTGAAAGGGTGCAGGAGCTGACCGAGCTTGATGTGTATTCCGCAGAGGAATACGTTTCACGGCGTGCGGCGATAGCTGCGGAGATGGAATTGATACGGCAGGAGCTGCGGCGGCTGACGGAGCAGGGCAAAAAAACAGCGCCCCTGCCTGTGGCAAGGACGCTTGTTGAGATATACTGTGAGCTTTCCTCCGCTGCGGAAAAAAACCGTCTGCTTAAAGAGATAGTTGCCCATGCCGAATACAGCAAGACGGTGAGCGCACGCTTCAGGGGGCAGCGTGCAGACGCTTTTGACCTTGTCGTTTACCCACGGCTTGCGGAAAAGCGTGTTGCGGCATGTGATGAAGCATGAGATATTCGGTGGCTACCCGTGGTATCACAGGGAGGATGTGCTGTTTTACGACGGCTTTCCGTGGAGCACTGCCGTGCCCGAGCGTGCCGCACTGATGCGCATGAAGCTGACGGCGGCGGAGGCGGAGGAATTCGTCCGCACCGCATATGACGAAACTATATCACATACGGACTATCTTGACGGCGAGAGCGTCACAGACCGCCGCATGCGTGAGATGTATCTGCTGAATCTGGAGTATTTCATGGCGACGCTGCTGGACCGCAAGGACAGGATGTCCATGGCGAATGGTCTTGAGGTGCGTGTGCCATTCTGCGATTACAGGATAGTTGAGTATGCATACAACATTCCATGGGACATGAAAGCCTACCGTGGCAGGGAAAAGGGACTTGTCCGATATGCGATGGAGGGCATACTTCCCGAGGATGTGCTGTGGCGGAAGAAGAGTCCCTATCCAAAGACCCACAATCCCGATTATCTGAGGCTGCTTGAAACGAAGCTGCGCAGGGTGCTTAGCTCCCCCGACTGCCGCATTACCGAGATAGTTGACAGGGATAGGCTCTGTGAGATGCTGGACAGCGGCGGCAGGAGCTTCGGAAAAAACTGGTACGGACAGCTTATGACCGTCCCCCAGATATATGCTTATCTCCTCCAGACGGAAAAGTGGCTGCGTGCATATGACGTTACCGTTACGGACTGAGGTCAGCCGCTGAGAAGGCTCTGTACAAAGGTCTTTATGCCTATTGCGACCAGCACTGCGCCGCCGAGAAGCGAAGCCTTTGCGCCGAGAAGCTGACCGAATCTGACACCGCCGAAAACTCCCACAAGGCTTATCACAAAGGTGACCACACCGATAAAGCTTACCGCAGGCAGTATGTCCGCACCGACAGCGGCAAAGCTGACCCCGACGATAAGTGCGTCGATGCTGGTCGCCACAGCCTGTATCATTATCGTGCCGATACCCGGCTCTTTTATGAGAGTGTCGCCGCTGTCGCTGCCTTTGGAGCGAAGCTCGGCGATGCTTTCGACTATCATCTTTCCGCCGATTATACCCAGCACTCCCAGTGCGATGAGCGGCGCATAGCTTTTTATAAGCTCCGCAAACGCTGCGCCCAGAAAGTAGCCGATAAGCGGCATTCCTGCCTGAAAAACGCCGAACATCAGCGCCGCAAATACCGCTTTCCGCCTGCGTTTTATCACTGTACCGTTTCCTATGGATACGGCGAATGCGTCCATTGATAGTCCGACTGCGATAAGAAACAGCTCTGCAAATGTCATTGTATTATCCTCCGTTCGGGACAGCTGCGCAGATGCGCCCTTGCTATCCTATGCTTGTCTGCAATAAAAAAGACCCCGGTGCACATATGCACAAGTCCAGTAAAAACGGACAATAGAAAAAACACCCCCTTTATGGTAGAATTAAAATAGCTACCGTAAAGGGGGATTTTGTATGGCAAGAGAATACAGACATATCAAACAGTACGAAAAAGAAATATTTGAATTAAA
>JAGAKC010000251.1 GCA_017848155.1 Oscillospiraceae bacterium
CAGAACAGCTACACACTGAACAGGTCGGGCGACACGTACTATGCGGAGCATCATCACGATGGCGAGGAGCATAACACGTCAAACACATCGGTCACGAACAACATAAGCACAGACCGCACAGTGAATAATGGCGACAATGTGCGTAACGTAACAGTGAACGGCACGGTGCTTCCAGCGGAGCAGAACAGCTACACACTGAACAGGTCGGGCGATACGTACTATGCGGAGCAGCAGAAGGACGATGCTGAAAAACGCAGCTCACTTACTCCTGCCGCAACGGGTAGCTATCGCAGCAGACTTGACAGCAAAACGCTTGCTGCGCTGGATGAGATAGTAAAGAGTGCAGATATCCGAAGAAATACAGGAAATACTTCTGAGGAGATCAAAGAGAGATACACTGTCAGGACGGACCGCTCCGATGTGATGTACGAATATGTGCATGCAGACAGGCAGGGCACAGATGATGCTCAGGTCCGCTCAACAGGCTCACGCAGACGCTCTGTGAATGGAGCTAAGCTCGACAGGATACAGATGAATCAGCTCAGGACTGCCGCTGTGATGCGTCGTGGAGTTGGTCTGTCGTCGGCAAATGGCAGTGCTCATATTGCTTCGCTGATAGATCACATTGCGAAGGATGCGGAGCAGAAAGCAAATGGTGGGGCTGTAAACAGCTCTTTCAGCTACCGCACGATCGACAGCAGTGAGAATATGGTGATGCTGATACCGCCTGCAGAAATGGACAGATATCAGGCTGAAAGCGGTTATGCAAAGCAAATGCCGCCAATAGATCTCAAGAAGAAGGAAGAGCCTGAACAACAGACACAGTCACAAAAAAAGCCCAGAACAGTAAACAGCAGAAACGAGTCTGTTACCGTAAGTACGATGGGCAGTATAGAAGGCATGAGCCGTGCGGAGATAAACAGGCTTGTTGATAAGGTATATGAACAGCTTGAAGCAAGGCTGCTCAGGGAGCGCCGTCGCCACGGTCTATGATAGTTTCAGATGGAGGTGTATAAGATATGCTGGGAATGACAAAAGCAAAGTTCAAGGTGCTTGACGGAGCAAACAGGCTGCTTAATGCAACGGCGGTGATCGGCGGTGCAGGAATACCCTGTATATTCAATCCGTCAGAATTCACCATCCAGCGTAATGTCAATTATGCAAAACATAACATTCCCGGTCTTGACAGACCTGTATTGCAGTTTATAAGCGGAGAAGCGGAAGTGCTCAGCGTCAGTCTTACGTTTGATACATACAGTGCAGGTGTTGGTGCGGTGCAGCCACAGGTCATAGCGTCTACTGCGGCTCCTGATGCTGTAAAGCTGGATGTACGAACCTATACAGAGCCGCTTATGAAGCTTTCAACAGTAAACTCTGACACACATGCTCCAAGCCTTGTGGAGTTCGTGTGGGGCTCCATTAGTTTTAAGGGTTATATCGAGTCCATAACGCAGCGCTTCACCATGTTCAACATGTTCGGAAAGCCTGTGAGAGCTGTGGTGGACATGTCGCTGATCTCTGATAAGAAGGACAACAATATCAGAAATTCGCCTGACAGAACAAAGGCAAGGTCAGTTTCAGAGGGCGACAGACTGTACAATTTCGCATATGCGGAGTACGGTGATTGTTCCGAATGGCGCAGGATCGCTGTTGAGAACAATATTGACAATCCACGCAGGCTGGAGCCTGGTACGGATATCGTCATACCGCCGATCATAGATTAACAGAGAGGAGGCCGTTCGGTGACACCTAGCGAAAAAGAAAGAATAATACCCCAGTGCGAGGTGCAGGTGGGCGGCTCAAAGCTGAAAAGCCCCGACTATATGATAGAATCGGTGAATGTGCAGCTTTCATCGGGCATAAGTGCAAACAGCTGTGATGTTACACTGTTCTGTGAGTACGATCATTCAGGCAGCAAAATAAAGGGCAACGCAGCTTCGATGATACAGGCGGGAAAAAAGGTAGTCGTAAAGCTGGGATATCAGCAGACAAAAAAGGTGTTTATGGGATATATCAATTCAGTGACCACCGAGTTTTCGTCTGATGGCGTGGTGATCTGCTTTTCGTGTCTTGATGCAAGAGGCCTGCTTATGGGCAATACCTCATGGCAGAATTACGAGAATGAGAGCATCAGTCAGATAATCAACAAGCTGCTTAATCCCGTAAGGTCATACACAGACGGTGTACAGGTCAATGTACCTGGCAGTGCTGATAAAGAGCATCCGATGACACAGCATGATGTGGATGATTATACCTACATCTGTAATCTTGCAAAGGTGACGAACAGCTCCTTCTGTATGACAGACACCAAGCTAAGGTTCGTAAAGAATATATATAAATCGGCAAAGCTGCTGGAAACCTACACGTGGGGTAAGGATATGCTTAGCTTTTCACGGACGGTGGAGCTTGCGGAACAGCTTGGCGCTGTAAAGGTGTCGGGCAGCGATCCAAATACGATAAAGGAGTTCACCGCCACCGCTAAGCCTCAGGGCAGCGGCGGAAAGACAGGCGCGCAGCTCTGTTCGGGAGTAAAGGCAAAGGAGAAGGAGATCAACAGCAGCTTTGTAAAGAACAAGAATGAAGCACAGTCTTTTGCAGATGCAGTGATGTTTGAAAGCTCCATGAAGCTTTGCAGCGGTTCGGCAACTGTACTTGGAAATCAGAAGCTTGAACCGGGTGGAAAGATAAAGTTTGCAAAACTTGATCCCAATATTAACGATACATATTATATAACTTCAATCAACCATAAATTCAGCGCAGGCGGCTTCCTTACAGTGATAGGATTCGCCTCTCCCGCTGTCTGACGGAGGAATATATGTCAGGACTTGTTGACATTTTCGGTGCAAGCAATGGCAGTTCTATCGAAAAAAGCGGCACACGCAGTGGCATAGCGCTTGCAAAGATCACTAATATAAAAGACCCGAAAAATCTCGGTAGGGTAAAGTGTGCATACATCACAAGCGACAAGGACGCAGGTGAAACGGGCTGGCTTTATTGTATCACACCGTTTGGCGGAAACCAGTATGGCAGTTTTTTTCACCCCAATGTTGATGATGTGGTGGCGATCGCATATGAAAACGGAGATATACACCGTCCGTTCGTTATCGGCTGCCTCTGGGTAAAGGATGCAAAACCGCCGCTTAAAGTAACGAACGGTAAAAACGAGGAATACAAATTCATCACACCCAATAAGAGTTATGTGGATTTTGTCGATACGAAGGGCAAGGAAAAGATCACTGTTGCAACGCCAAAAGAACGCACCATCATTCTTGATGATGAAAAGCAGCTGATGCAGGTGTCGGACGGAAAGAACATCATATCTGTAGATGGTAAGACAGGCGAGGTGTCGCTTACATGTGACAAGAAGCTGACTATAAAAGTAGGCGCAGGTGTTACGATAACCTGCGACGGCACGACAGGTGCCGTGAATATCAAGACCAACAAAGAGGTCGCACTTGATTCTGCGCAGATAAACGTAAAGGCAAGCGGTACCGCACAGGTCACAGGCAGTATGCTGACGCTTAAATCGAGTGGTGTAACTACAGTAAAGGGCAGTGTAACAAAGATCAACTGACCGATATGAACGGAGGGAAACACAATGACTGATAATAAGCGCTTTATGGGCAGGGGATTCAAATTCCCGTTCAGTATCGATCCGTCAACGCATCGTATCGCAATGAGCAGTGCGGAGGACGATATATCAGAAGCGATCAGAGTGATACTGCGCACGAATCTGGGCGAGCGTGTGATGCTGCCCGAATTCGGGACTACAGCAGGTGATTTCGTGTTTTCCGATAACAGTGCGGAGCGTATTGCGGCACTGGAAAGCAGTGTGCAGGATGCTCTTGAAGAGTGGGAGCCCAGAATAAGTAATATCGAGGTCCATGCACTTGATAACGGTGGCAGTAAGGGAATGCTGGAGCTTGATATAAAATACACCGTAAGAACGACCAACAACCAGTTCAATATGGTCTATCCGTTCTACATGATGGAGGGTGAGGGCAAATGAATACACCAAAGCTTGACAGCAGATCTGTAGAAGATATTCTTGCTCTTATCAAGAAGAAAAGTGAATTCTACACTCCTGAATGGATGCTGGATCCTGATGATCCTGATGGCGGAGCAGCGCTTGCACAGCTGTTTGCGGAGATGTTTCACGGAACTATAGACAGGTACAACCGATTTCCGGACAAGTGCTATCTTGAGTTCCTGAATATGATAGGTGTATGTGCAAAGTCAGTTTCTCCGTCGGTCGGAATGGCGGCGGCAGACCTTGTGGACGGTGCACAGACCAATGTTTTCATTAAAAGCGGTACACAGCTTTTCACCGATATCTCTGATGAGGAGAACGGTGACAAACGTGTGGTATATGAAACTGTATCAGGTATGTTTGCAACTCCTGCGGAATTGAAGTCCATATACATGACCTTTCCTGATGAGGACATCATTACGGGAACAGATGTGTCTGATGAGGATGCATTTCCCTTGTTGTTTTTTTCACCTGAAAGTTCTAAGAATATCGAACGGCACGCATTTGCTGTGGCGCATGCATATGTGCTTAAGCTGAATGGCAGTGCGGAGATAAGCTTAAAGCTTACAAATCTTGCTATGACGTACAAGGATGCTCAGCTGATGCAGCAGCTTTGCAGCTCTGATTTTGCAGAGTGGAGCTTTATCTCGGAAAAAGGAAAATTACATCTTGATGCGGCTTTTGTAAATGATCATATCGTGCTGTCAAAGCCAGAGGGTGAACTGATATTTACCGATGACAGCGGCAATCGTCCGCAGGACGATGAAGAAGCAAGCGGATGGATATTCTGTGAGATGAAGAAAACATCCTTTCTGAATGACATTTTCGTCGATCACATTTATATCAACAGCCGCAGCCTTAATGATGCGGAAACCGGCAACGGAATAACTCCGTCGCATATCTTCTACAATGACAATGAGCTTTCTGCAGAAGAAGCGGGATACTGTTTCGGTAAGGGGCCTGCGGTATACGATGTGGTATATATCGACTGCCCGGAAGCATTCAGCAAATGCGGCGCCGATGTAACGATAGATATGTCTGTATCTACGGTCATATTGAAGGACTTTGTCATTACTGATGTAGTGGGACAGGAGTTCAACAATAAGCTTGTGGTTGACAAGGAGGATACCAAGGCAGCACCTCCTGATGACATATACATAAGTGAAGTGCAGTGGGAGTACTGGAACGGATATGGATGGGCGAAGCTTGATGTCAAGGGCAATGTCAATCCGTTTTCCTGCCACGGTGAAGAGGGTAAAAAGACAGTAAGCTTCACATGTCCCGATGACTTTGAAGCTTCTGTTCAGAACGCCTATGAGGGCATGTGGATACGTATCCGTGTGCGTGAGGTAGAGAATAGCCTCAGCACTCACAGCAGATGGCTGGTTCCGTGGCTGAAGGGCGTCAATATCCGCTTCGATTATGGCAGCACATACCTTCCCGTGCAGGCGGTCAGCGTTTGCAACAACTGTGAAAAGACATATTTCGAGACGGACGGCTCACCTGCCAGTCTGAGGCTGTTCCGTCTTATGCCTGACAAATATGATACGGTGTATTTTATGTTCGACAGTGCACCGGCGGGTTATCCTGTAAACTTTTACTTTGAGTTTGCAGGGTCTGATGACGAAGAACGTGACATTATCTTTGAGTACCTTGCAGTAGAGCATGGGACAAGAAGTGTATGGAGAGAGATCAAGGCGGATGACCATACAGGCGGCTTTTCAGCAAGCGGTATCATATCGCTTTACACTCCGTCTGATTTTGCACATGTTCAGCTTTTTGGTCAGGAGGGCTGCTGGATAAGGGCAGTAAAGCTGTCGAAGAAAAGAGGTATACATCCGCGGCTTTGCAGCATACACAAGAATGTTGTGGAGATCATCCAGAAAGAGAGCGTGAATGATGAGCGGCATGATTATATTGCCGGAAAGCTGTGGCAGGAGGTTGTTCTTGCTAACAGACCCATTATCAGCTGTGACCTCTGGGTAAATGAGCTTGGTGAAACATCAGTTTCAGAGCTGAACGAGCTGAAACGACTCGATAGCAGCAGTGTCCGTATGGTTACGGATGATGATGGTCAGCTGACCGAGTGTTGGGTAAGATGGCAGCCAAGAATGACTCTTTCGGATTCTTCATCATCCGACAGACACTATCAGCTGGATTATAGTCGTGGTGCGATACTTTTCGGCGATGGAACGAACGGTAAGATCCCTGCATATTCAGGTGACACCGAGATAAGCATTGATTATTCCTTTGGCGGCGGAAGTATGGGAAATCTCCCTGCGGGAGCCATTGACGGACTTATCGTTGGAATACCGTTCGTTGAACGGATGACGAACATCGAGGCTACCTGTGGCGGAAGCAACGGTCAGAGCCTTGATGCGATACGCAGGATAGGAGCCGCACGCTTAAAGCACAGGGGCAGAGCGGTAACATCAGGAGATTTCGAAACGCTTGTAATGGAGCAGTTTACTGAGGTCGAAGAGGTGCGTTGTTTCTGCGGACGGAACAGGAATGCGGTATCTGAGAACGGCAGTATAACCATCGTGGTCAAATCGAAGGATCTTGCAAGCGCAACCTATTCAGCAGCGCTTTGCCGCAGGATAGAGGACTTCCTGTGTAAAAATGCAAGCCTTGAGCCTGTGGCAGGCGGCAGACTTTCGGTAATACCTGCAAGGGTGATGCGTGTAAGCGCTGAAGTCATAGTACAGATAGATGATTATGAGTATGCGGTACAGACGGAGCGTGCGGTCATCACTGCGATAAACGATATCATGGGCAGCACGTATGGCGGCAGCATAGGCCGTATGCCGACAGTGAGTGCAGTATATACTGCATTGAAAAAGGTGGAGCATATCTCCTATGTCAGCAGAGTGCTGCTTACAGGTGAGTATTATCATAACAGCGAAAAGGTGATAGTATCACTGGATGATTCCGACAGCTACAGATATTTCATTGCTGCTGCGGGCACTCATATAGTGAAGATATAAGACCATATAGAAAGGGGATCCATGTATAAATGATAAGACTGCCGGATCTTGATGATCAGAAATATTCCGATATAGTTGAGGCAGCAAAGCGCCGTATATCGGTGGTATTCCCCGAGTGGACAGATTATAACGAGCATGACCCCGGTATAACGATAATCGAGCTTTTTGCATGGCTTAAAGAGATGCAGCAGTACTATCTGAACCGCATTTCTGACCGAAGCTATGAAAATATGCTGAAGCTGTTGGGTATCGATGTATATCCGCCGTGTCCCGCTAAGACTGCGGTCTATTTCGGAAACGGAAACGCACCTGAAAAGGTCACTAAGGGCAGCGTTGTAAAAACTGCTGACGGAGTCGTGTTTACGGTCGATGAGCATTTTACACGTGCGCCGTTTCACATTGGCAGGATATTTATCGAGAACAACGAAGGATTCGTTGATATATCTGACATTGCGTCGGACCATGAAACATCGTTCTCACCCTTTGGAAACAGACTGCATAATGACAGCTGCCGTCTGTATATAGAACTGGACATAAATGGTGAAAAGTGTTATAATCACAATATATCGCTGTTTTTCGACACGATGGACAGATGTGCTGTCAGCAGGAATCCTATAGGAGGCAGCAGCTATCTTCCGAGAGATATAGCATGGGAGTATTCCACAGCGGATGGCTTTTCCGCTTGTCAGCTTATAAGGGACGATACAAGTGCGCTGTCCTTTTCGGGCGAGGTGCTGTTAAAGACAGGCGATGACCTGTCTGAGATCAGTATAAGCGGACTCCCTCAAGGCAGATGGCTTCGTGCCCGTCTTTTATCATGCGGCTGCGAGGATATGCCACGGCTCAAATCAATATATACTGATGTGTTGTCACTGTCACAGCGCAGGGTCGATGCATCGTTTCAGGACTTCGTGCTTTCAGAGGGCGATGTGTTCGTGTCAGATATGCTGGCAGTGAACGGACTTTGCTTCGTGCTTTTGCGGGATAAGCAAGGCTGGCAGTATATTGAAGACGCTGTTGTTGAAAAAAGATCAGATGGAGTTCTGATAAAGCTGGATGATCA
>JAGAKC010000252.1 GCA_017848155.1 Oscillospiraceae bacterium
AGGTCAGCAGCAGTACCTCGGCGATATCACGTATTATGCGAACTACAGCGGCTATGAGGAAACTCTGCCAGGCGGCACTGTGACCATCGAAGCAAAGCCCGAGCCGCCGAAGAATGACATCGTTGCAGACATCATCGACGACCAGAGTGCCATTGGCACGGGCGAGGTGGTGGGCACCATGCCACCCATCGTGACAGACAGCGAATACGTGCAGTATGTGCGTGTATTGAGCGACTACACGATAGTTTACGACGGAAAGACGACGGGCGATATCCAGTCACCTGTTTTCTCACAGCTTCCTGCAGGTACGCTGGATTACTACAAGAGCGAGTCGGGCGGCTACATAACCACCTCCTCGGGCAAGCGTTTTGACGCTGCGGAGGTGAGCACCTTTACCGATACGGGACTCGGCGAGAATGCGCTTCTTGTAAAGGCAGTGGGCAACAAGGGCGGAAAGAGCTTCATAAAGATACATCTTGACTACAAGTCGTCCTTTAATATTACAACACCTGTTTCCTATCACAACGACCTTGACGGCGCATACGGTGTTGAGAGCTTCGATGCAGGAAAGGTATACATAACCTTTGACAACGTGACCAGCGTCACCAAGCTGCCCGATTTCGGAGCATGTGCGCTTTTCAGCAGCGGCGAGTGGGAAACTGTCGAGGAGAATGGAGTGCCGAAATTCCGCCTTGCGCTCACGCTTACACAGGCAGGCATCTACGGCGGCTGCGGTGCGTATTATGACGACGATGGCGACCTTATGCTGACATTCGGCGTGCCGACAAGCTCACTTGCCGGAAAGGTCATCGTTATAGACCCCGGTCACGGCTACGGTAAATATGCGGAGAAGCTGGATCCGGGCGCTATCGGAAACGTTACCGAGCAGTCGGTGAATCTTGCGGTGGCAAAGCTGCTGGAGCAGAAGCTGACCTCGCTCGGTGCAACGGTCGTAAGGCTTAAGACCGAGAGTGAGTTTATCCCCACCGAAACTCGTCCCACAGTAGCGAGAGCGTACGGTGCGGACATGTTCATATCGCTGCACTGCAATTCGGCGCTGAATACCGAGGCACGTGGTGTGGAGGTATACTACTTCACATCATTCTCCCAGCCGCTTGCACGGGCGATAAACAATCAGCTTGCGAGTTACTATGACAACACCGTATACGCAGACGGCACTAGCAGCAGCCGAGGTGACAAGTACAGCTATTACTGGGTGACATTACAGCAGGATTTCCCGTCTGTACTTGTGGAGATGGGCTTCATCTCGAATGAGAAGGAGTGCATGGTAATGGCTGACCCGACTCATCAGGAGGGACTTGCTGCGGCGATAGCAAACGGAGTGTACAACTACTTTGCACGAAGCAATATAGCAAGTGCAGGTGATGGCAGCGAGGATGTACCTGATGAGCCTGAAACACCTGATACTCCCGATACACCTGACGAGCCTGAAACACCCGAAACTCCCGAAATTCCCGAAATTCCCGATACACCTGACATTCCTGACGATAATGAAACACAGGAAGCGCCACCCGAGGATACTGAGGAATCATCTGACGTAACAGAGGAGGACAGCGAAACAGCAGATACTCCAACAGATGAGAGCAGTGAGAGCGAGGAGAGCGCCGAATCTTCCGAATGCGGCGAGTCAGATGCACCCCCTATGGGCGGCGGTGGAATACCCGTGGAATAAAAATTATCCCGAAAATGATAAAATTTTTGTTGAAAAACGGTTGAAAAACCGTGAAAAGTGTGGTATTATATAACTGTAAAGTTTTTTCCTGCTCATTGCAGGAGCTATTCTGTATTATTATTTTGAAAGGATAATCACATCATGGCTAAGACAAAGAAGACCGCTGCAGCTGCAGCAAAGCCCGAGGTAAAGACTGCTCCTGTTGTTAAGGAAGAGGAGAAGAAGGCTGCTCCCGCAGTTAAGGTAGAGGAAGTTAAGGCTGCTCCTGCCGCTAAGACAGAGGTCAAGGCTGCTCCCGCAGTTAAGGCAGAGGAGAAGAAGCCTGCTGCTAAGAAGGAAGCCGCAGCAAAGACAGAGGCTAAGAAGCCTGCTGCAAAGAAGGCTGCAACAGTAAAGGCAGAGGCTAAGAAGCCCGCTGCAAAAAAGGCTGCAACAGCAAAGACAGAGGCTAAGAAGCCCGCTGCAAAGAGAGCTCCCAAGAAGAAGGAGATCACTGTTGATGATGTTGTTGCAAAGCTTGCAAAGAAGCTTGACGCAAAGAAGGCTGCTTCCATCGACGGTAAGGTAGCTGCTGATATCAAGCTGTACGGCTCTTTTGAGGCTCATATGTACATCGAGGTAAAGGACGGCAAGCTGACAGTTGCTCCTTATGACTACATTGAAAAGGACATCGAGGCTGCAATTTCTGTTGAGAATGCTATCGCTGTAGCAGAGGGAAAGCTCACTGTCGCTGACGCACTTGCCGACGGCAGACTTTATGCATTCGGCAACATCGGCGCTGCTGCAAAGCTTGCAAAGCTGTTCTGATTTTTTTAGCATGCAGACGGCACGGTATGTTTAATATCGTGCCGTTTTTTCGTAGGTAAAACTAGGAGGATAATTATGGAAAAGCATCTCAGGACAAGGCTTGCGGCGCTGCTTTGCGC
>JAGAKC010000253.1 GCA_017848155.1 Oscillospiraceae bacterium
CCTCCTGCCATATCCGAAAGCGTACAGATAAGAGTAAATTCATATCTGTCTGATACATCAGTGTATCCACTGTAATCAACGGATGAAAATATATTTTCATCCCGTATTCTTTTTACAAGATCGGATATCTCCGAGGCATCGTTGGTCGTAAACACCAGTGCAAATCTGTAATCCTCCGCCGATATGTCAACGAGGGTCACAGCTCTGCCACAGAGCCTGTTTATGCGCAAAAACAAGTCGGGGCTGTACGCCCTGTACTGATGTGAAAAAGCGAGCGGACGAATATGCTCCGATATACTTTTATTCAATTCCGTTAGCATCGCATTTTCATCCGATATGCGATCGTACTCATCAATACCCGCAATTCTTTCTTCAGAGATGAGCATTGCATCAAGCTCAGCTGAACGATCACGCAAGGTGGCTTTCCTCATAAGAAAAAATCCGCTGCTGACACAGACGGACACTGTACAAAGCACACCACATACTATCGCCAGACCTCTGGCGAACGGCATGCTCTTACGAATACTATTACCGCAACGGTATTCACGATAAAAGTCAATTCTGATCTTATCTACAGTCTTTCTCACAAAGCACTCCTCACACAAGTGCAGCTATAACTGCAAGATGATCGGATATGTCCGCATCATCAACAAATTCTATCTCTTTCTGCATCGGAAACCTCGCAGCACGTATACCTGACTCCGATAAAGTCAGCCTTATCTGCTCCGCTTCACTATCTGTTACACCCGACATCAGCACATTTGAAATATCCTTACCGCTGACCTGTATAAGCGCTTCAACAGACCTTGCGGTACCAGCCGAAAATTCCTCAGTACCCCGTTGTACAAAGATACTGTCCCTGCCTCCGTAGCAGTACTTCCCGTTTTCAAAAATAAAGCGTGAAATTCCCGTATCATCTGCAATACAGACGGCATATGACGATCCGTTCAGCATAGAACACTTTTCGGATAATCTTATAATACCGCACGCAGATATGTCGATCGAGCCGATCCCGAATCCTGCGCCACGAAAAGCATCGATGTAGTTTTTTAGAAGCTCCTTCTCAGCCATACAGGCAAGTATCTCAACTGTTCCATTATCATTTTTCTGAAGTACAGTATAGCTTACTACCCCTCCAACGGAGAAATGCTCTTCCACAAGACGCCTCATATATTTACGTGACTTCACATCAGGTAAAGTCAGCAGCTTTGTCATCACCGCACCTGTATCAAGGGTAACACGGATCCTGTGCTTAGCGATGTCTTTGTCCTTTGAAAGCTCCCTGATAACATCAGATACCGCAGCCACATCAACGATCCTGCTGCCGACAGCACTGCCATACGGCAATGTCTTTTTCAAAACACGTTCTATCCTTAGTATGCCCTTGCGCCACTTACCGACAGCGACATGCAGCTGTTCTCCTGAAATATGTACCGCTGTCATACGGGGACTCCCCTCTCTGATCGTTATAGTATAGGACCGCCGATATGCTGATACATATCGTATATCGGTATCATAACGGA
>JAGAKC010000254.1 GCA_017848155.1 Oscillospiraceae bacterium
CCATAAGCGAGAGCACTCATATTAAATAACTTCTACTATTATACTCTATTTCCCTGAAAAAATCAAGTCCTTTTTTAAAAATCTGTTCATATTCCCGAAAAAAGCGGGTTGACAGTATAGCGCAGCGGTGATATAATCGTTCTGCAACAAGTTACTTTTCGTATAAAAGCTGCGTCTATACCAGTGAAAGGCCTTTTAAAATGAGGAGGTGCGGCATGAACGACAATGAGATAGTGGAGCTCTATCATCAGCGCTCCGAGCTTGCAATAAGCGAGAGCAGGCAGAAATACGGCGCATACTGCGGCAGCATTGCGCAGAACATTCTGCACTGCACAGAGGATACGGAGGAATGTGTGAACGACACGTGGTCGAGGGCATGGAATTCTATTCCGCCTGCACGCCCTGTCAGACTGTCTGTGTTTCTCGGGAAGATAACACGGAATCTGGCGCTTGACAGGTGGCGCCGCAGAAACAGCGCAAAGAACGGCGGCGGTCAGACAGCGCTTTGTCTGGACGAGCTTTCGGAGTGCGTAAGCGACGGCGGCAGGCTTTCCGAAGCATATGATCTGAAGGCTGCGCTGGAGAGCTTTCTGCGTGCACTTAAGCCTGAAACACGGCGCATATTCATGCTTAGATACTGGTACATGCTTCCCGTAAAGGAGGTAGCACGGCAGTGCGGCAATACAGAAGCCGCCGTGAAGATGTCACTGTCACGGACCCGTGCTGCGCTCAGGGAGCATCTTACAAAGGAGGGACTTGAGCCATGAAAGATAATGAGAAGCTGCTTGATGCGATAGGAGAGGTCGATGAAACGCTGGTTCCCGATATTGCGCCTTTAAAAAAGCGCAGCGCCGTTAAGTGGGCGGCTCTTGGCGGAGCTTGCTGTGCTGCGGCAGTGGCAGGAGTGGTGATATTCGGCGCAAGCGGACAGTCAAAGCTGCTGACCCCCGTGCCTTCGGCAGAGGAGCTTGCGTCGCTTCCGAAGCTGTCTGCGGAGATGGCGGCAGGTACGATGGGCTTTGAGGGATACATGGTGTACGATATTTCGGAGCTTGACGATGGAAATCCGTGGAGAGAGGAGATGCAGTTCGGCTCACTGCCCGTGTATAAGAATCTTGCGTATTCTGAGGGTGTATTCGGTGCTGCGGTATATCTTTCCGAGGATGAGATGCGGACGATAGCGGAGGACGCTGCTGAACGACTTGACGTTACGGTGACGGGTGAGGAGCTCGTGCTTGTGGGCGATCTTTTCGGAAAGCTGCCCCCTGAGGGAGAGCTTGCAGAGGCTGTTTACCAGTATACTGCGGTGTGTGACGGGGAAAGGTTCGGAGTAAGCGAGCTTGCGATAAGAGTGAACGGTGACGGGTGCATTACCGTTGATTTCGGCGAGGGTGCGCCGCTTCCCGATGAATACAGCTTTTCCTATCATGATACCGATGATGCTGAGGCTGCCGTGACAACAGAATACCTGCTACAGACCTTTAGCGGACTTATCGGATTTGACGACCCTGTAATATGCTACTGGGGCGACCGCACGATATATGCCGACCGTGTAATGAATTACCGCTCGTATGACGGTGGGGGAGATGTGCTTCAGGATATACTGAACTTCAATCTTGGGTATGCGGAATTTGCGCCGAATGATAACGGGGTGCTGATGCTGGTGCGTATACGTGATGAGCTTTGTGCGGCGGAGAAGCTGGGGGATTATCCCGTTATTACGGCGCAGAGGGCACGTGAAAAGCTGCTGTGCGGCGAATATATCACAACTGTACCGTCTATGTATCTCAAAGACGGCGTGATAAACGAAGAGGATATAGTAAAGACCGAGCTTGTCTATCGCAGCGGCAACGGTGAGCGGTACTATCAGCCGTACTATCGTATTCTGGTCGGACTTTACACCGAGGACAGGACATTGCCCGAGGGGATGCTGCATTACGGTGCGTATTATGTACCGGCGGTAAGCGAGGAGTATCTCACGGATATTCCCACATGGAACGGCAGCTTTAACGGATAAAATAAAATGCTCCGAGTGATCGGAGCATTTTTGCTGTTTTTTCGTTATGGCTTCCAGAAAAGCTGCGCCCAGTAGTGGCGGTAGCCGCTGTTGGTATAGGCGTATCCTATACCTATGTACTGGTA
>JAGAKC010000255.1 GCA_017848155.1 Oscillospiraceae bacterium
AAGCTTTATGCTATGGAGCCTGATCACAAGAACTACACAAAGCTTAAGCGCAGACTTTATATGATAGGTTCGGCACTGCTTGAAGCGTATAACTGCGGTGCGTGGGATACAGAAACCACTGTACAGTTCAGCATGCGTTCGGGCAGAAACTCCAGGGTCGCATCGGGTGCTGCTCCACGTACAAAGGATGTAAAGATGATGAGCGTTGATCATATGCTGCAGGGCGGAGAGGCAACGCTGATAAAATACGATGTTGAGGGCAGCGAGGAAAAAGCGCTGAACGGTACCAAGAACACTATCGTGAAGTACCGCCCGAAGCTTAACGTTGCGGTGTATCACAGAAATGAGGACATGTTTGCGATACCGCTTCAGATAGCTGCGATGAACAGAAAGTATAAGATATATTTAAGACATCATCCATATGTTCCGGATTGGGACACAAATCTATACTGTCTTTAACAGAAACGAGGACATCAAATGAAGATAATTATCGGAATCGTACTGGTCGTACTGATTATGGGAGGACTTGCAGCGTATCTGATACTAATGCTGAATGCGCATCAGATGATATTCTGCGGTGATATTTCAAACGAGAATGGCGCTGTGGCGTCTGTGACTAGAGTCTACACCACCGATCTCAGTGCCAATGAAACGCTCAGCGAGATCGTTACTGCGGTCAACTCTGCGGAGGGTGATACCCTTTCGATAGAGGAGCTTACTGTCATACTTGCGGAGTATCAGAGCGTTATATATGCGCCTGTTTTTCTCGTGAATGCGCAGCAGATAGACTCAAACACCTATGAGGTCATGGGCAGCGTTTATAACGGAGTGAATGAAAAAGGCGAGCCTGAGCAGAACGATTACATATACCGTAATATGAGGTTGAATGCAGTTTTGCAGAATGGCGACATAATCGCTGTAAACAATATCTATCCCGAGGATAAGGAAGCAGACCCCGATACACTGGTCGAGCGCAACAAGGTGATAGACCCCATTATTACAGACGAGGGTGCGGCAGCTGTGTTTGCACTTGAGAGCTGTGACAGCTTCCGTTTGCTGTTTCAGGGCAATGCGGAGCTTCCCGCAGAGATGACTTTCGTGTATACATACGATGTTGTCGGAGAGAATCCGCTTGATTTCACAGGTATCAACGACGGCGCACTTGGACTTACGATGACTGTTGCGTTCAATGATGAAGGCGAGTTTGACCCGACCTATTCTCTTGTAAAGACTATTACAGTTGAGAAGGACAGCAAAGAATAATTTGGTATCCCTCGCAGCAGGCGGAGCTATCCGTGTGCTGCGGGGGATAGTATTTGCAAAGGAGAGCGGATGATGGGATGTACTTTGTGCCCGAGAAGATGTAACGTCGATCGTGATGTCGGAAAAGGCTTCTGCGGAGTGGGGAGCAGCTTAAAGGTGGCACGGGCTGCGCTGCATCATTGGGAGGAGCCGTGTATAAGCGGCACACAGGGCAGCGGCACGGTGTTTTTTTCGGGGTGCGTACTGAAATGCATTTATTGTCAGAATCATCAGATAAGTGCAGAAGGCTTCGGCAAGGAGATAAGCATCTCACGGCTTGCAGAGATATTCATTGAGCTTAAGGCGCAGGGTGCACACAACATCAACCTTGTAAACCCCACGCACTTTGTGCCGCAGATAAAAGAAGCGCTGGACATGGTGCGAAATGAGCTGAAGATACCTGTGGTGTATAATACGGGCGGCTATGAGCGTGTGGAAACTCTGAAAATGATGGAGGGATATGTCGATATATATCTGCCTGATATCAAGTATTTTTCAGATGAAGCGGCGGCTCTTTCAAAGGCTACGGATTATTTTGATACGGCTATGGCTGCCGTTGAGGAGATGCTGCGTCAGACGGGAGCGCCTGTTATTGAGGACGGGATACTGAAAAAGGGTACAGTGGTAAGACATCTTGTACTTCCCGGA
>JAGAKC010000256.1 GCA_017848155.1 Oscillospiraceae bacterium
AGATAGAGCGTGACGGAAATGATGTCACGGGCGGCGCTTGTGATCACTTCCTTATAACAAGGGACGGAGCGCCTGCGGGAGCGCTGCGCTGCTGCTTTGATAACGGTGTGGTGAGATTGCAGAGGTTCTGCGTGCTGGCTGAACACCGTGGAAGCGGTCTTGGCAGGACGGCGGTGGAGTTCGTTGAGCGGTACTACCGTCAGAAAGGCGCAGAAAGGGCGGAGCTTGACGCAAAATGCAGCTCACAGGGATTCTACGAGAGCTGCGGCTACAGCGTCGTGTCCGAACAGTTCGTGGAGGCAGGAGTGCTCCATGTTAAAATGTTGAAAGAAATATGAGGTCGAGCTAATGACAAAAAATGCATTTATAGCTATCACGGGCAGGGCAAACGCAGGAAAATCGTCGCTGACGAATCTTCTTGTGGGCGAAAAGGTGTCGATAGTCAGCGAGAAGCCGCAGACCACCAGAAACCGTATAAACGGAGTGCTGACCGAGGGCGACATACAGTACGTTTTCATAGATACTCCGGGCATGCACAAGGCAAAGACGAAGCTGTCCGAGCACATGGTGAAGTCGATACGCACGAGCGTTGACGATGTGGACTGTGCGATACTTATGGCAGACGTGACGAAGAAGCTGTCCGCCATCGAGCAGGACCTTATAAGGAGCTTTGCTTCCCACGGCACAGAGGTGATACTGCTGCTGAACAAGATAGACCTGCTGAAGTCAAAGAGCGAGGTGCTCGGCATCATCCAGCAGTACAGTGAGCTGTACGATTTTGCCGAGATAATCCCGATAAGCGTAAAGAACCGCATAAATACTGACAAGATAATGCCGATACTGGAAAAATACGCAGTGGAGGGCGAGCATTTCTTCCCCGACGACATCGCTACCGACCGCACCGAGCGCTTCATGTGCGCCGAGATAGTGCGTGAAAAGGTACTCTGGACGATGCAGGAGGAGATACCCCACGGAGTTGCGGTGGATATCGAGAGCTTCAGGACCCGTGAAAAGAACGGAAAGGAGCTTATCGACATCGGCGTAGTCATCATCTGTGAAAAGGACAGCCACAAGGGAATGATAATCGGAAAGGGCGGAGAGAAGCTCAAAACGATAGGCTCTATGGCTCGCAGGGACATCGAGGAGCTTTTACAGGCCAAGGTGAATCTCCAGTGCTTCGTGAAGGTCAAGGAGGACTGGCGCAACCGTGAAAGATTTATAAATGATATGGGTTTAGTAGATGAGTAGGGACACAGCGTGCTGTGTCCGTAAAGGGAATCGCAATTCCTTGTATTCGGCACGTTCCTGCCGCCCGAAAAGGGCATATTCTTTCCGTCCGATAAAACAGAAAGGCAGATATCATGACAGCGTTGAAGATAATTTCGGTAATTGCAGGTCTGGCTTTTACCCTGTTTGGTTTTTTCATTTTCTTTAAGAAAAAATATTCACTTATAAACGGATTTGATGAAGCGTTCAAAAAAGGACTAAAGACCGAGGAATATGCAAGGCGTGTCGGACTGACAGAATTTGCGGTCGGGCTGGCTATGCTGACTGCGGCGCTATTTCTCATCATATTCTGTTGATAGCATGCTATTCAGGATATCTCCCTGAAAGAGAGGTCAAAATATGTCTGAAACAGGCGGACTTGTATTCATCTCACATTCCCATCAGGACATAGACATCGTGCGCAGGATACGCAACCGCTTCGAGCTGCACGGCTTTGAGCCGCTGGTGTTCTATCTTAAATGCCTCAGTGACGAGGACGAGATAGAGGAGCTGATAAAGCGTGAGATAGCCGAGCGTGAGTGGTTTGTTTTCGTGGACAGCGAGCATTCACGCAGGTCTGCATGGGTGCGCACCGAGTGCGAGTATATCTGCGGCTTTTCCGACAAGAAGCTATTCACGCTGAAAGCGGATGATGACGTGGAAAAGCAGGTGGACAGCATCGCACGCAGGCTTCAGGTGTACATCTCCTTTACGGTGAGCGACCTTCAGCTTGCAAAGACGGTGAAGCAGTATCTCACAGCCCACGATTACCGTGCCGTCATCGCTGTGGAGGAGCTTTCCTGCGGTGTGGACTTTGCCACCACCATGCAGAGGAGCCTGAAAGCTGCGGCGGAAAGCGGCTTCATGCTGCTTCTGGTGACGGAGGCTGCTCCGCAGTCGGCTTTGATGCACCGTGAGATAGCCATGATAAAGAGATACGGCGGCGAGGTCATACCCGTGTATGTGGGTGACGGCGCACTGAACAAAAAGCAGCTGAAAGCGCTGGGCGAGCATTCTCCGCTGCACGTGGACAGCCTTGACGAGGCTGCCATGGCTATGCTGCTGTCGGAGATAGAGCGCCGTATCGGCTGCCACAGAAGCAATGATTTTGACATGTCCGTTTTCGGATAACGGGAGGTGACCCATGCTATTCACATACGACGGGATAGTTGTCGGCAGACGTGAGGTGGGTGACAACAGCTGCTTTATCGACATACTGACCGACGAGCAGGGCATCATCGAGGCTTCGGCGCACGGCGCAAAGAAGCTCAACAGTGCGATATTGAGCTCCGCATCGCTTTTTGCGTATTCCACATTCTGCCTTAACAAGACGAAGCTGCGCTACACCGTAAACAGCGCAAAGCCGAAGTACAGCTTCCACGACATCGGCAGCGACATTGAAAAGCTGGCGCTGGCGTCGTATTTTGCGCAGACGGTGCGCTTCTGCACGCCCGAGGAGCAGACCCAGGACAGCATGGTGCGTTTCTTTGCGATAGCGCTGTACGAGATAAACTCTGCCGAGCGGCTGGAAACGGTGCGCAGTGCGTTTGAGCTGCGGTATGCGTCGATGCTGGGATATCATCCCGACCTCCGAGCCTGCTTCAACTGCGGCTGCTACGAGCATGGCGAGATGTACTTCCTGCCCGACAGCGGCGAGCTTGTCTGCGGCGACTGCTTTGACAGGGACTTCGGCGGACGTTATTTCGTGCTGCCCCCCGAAACTCTTGCCGCCATGAGGAATATCCTCTACGCACCGCTCTCACGAGCCTTCCGCTTCCGTATTTCGGGCGACAGCGCCGCTGTCCTCTCCCGTGTAACGGAGCACTACCTGCTCTCACGCACCGAAAGGACGTTTTCTGCGCTGGAATACTATAAGAAATTAGGAATCGGGAATTAGGAATTACGGTGTCCGCTGTGCGGACTTGTTATAATAATATATCGTGCTTTTGCAGGGATGCGGCTTGACATTCCAATGGTTTTAGGGTATAATCATATTTGAAATTATATGAAAAGAGGTAATTATATGGCAGATACACAGGTACGCTGCACCCAGTGCGGCAATCTGATCCAAAACGCATCTCTCGGCTACTGCTCCGCTTGCGGAGCGCCGATACGCTCCACCATAGGAAAGCCGTCGCTGATATGCAGGAACCTTACAAAGGGCGATATCATCGGCATCATGGTGCTGGTGCTGGTGTCTGCGGTGGTTGCGGTGTATAATATCTGGAACTGCTCGGACATCTGGTCGACTATAAACAAGCAGACATTCCTGTTTGATCTGGAAGCGTCCTATTACGAATCTATAGGCATGCCGCTTCCGT
Organism: Oscillospiraceae bacterium; assembly: GCA_017848155.1. Lineage (GTDB taxonomy): Bacteria > Bacillota > Clostridia > Oscillospirales > Ruminococcaceae > CAG-115. The sequence continues at coordinate 3,588 of JAGAKC010000256.1, forward strand.
GCAAACTGCAGAAATACGCTGATATCTCAGGCTTCTATTCGGTGTTTGCGCCCATATCCATCATTTCCTACAGCGCTGTTATACTGGTGGGCATAATGATGGTGATAAGGCTGCGCTTTTCGTTCAAGATAGCTATTCCCGTTTATGTGATCGAAGCGGTCGTATATGTGGCAAACGCACTGTTCTGCCTTTTCAGCGGAATTGGTTTCAAAGTGGTCAGCATCGTCTGGGGAGTTATCATCAGGGTAGGTCTTATAAAGATGCTGATAAGCCTTGTGGAGGCAGCTAAAGCGGAGCTGGTACGCCCCTCTCGGTCTGCATATTCCGCACTCATGCCCGTGCAGCGCTATGAGCACTCCATCGACCCTGTGACAGGACAGCTGAGCTCCACGCCTGCGTCCCACACAGCGTCCATTCCCACTCCCACACAGCCGACTATGCAGAGCGTTGGAGCACCCACTCCCGTACAGCCTACTATGC
>JAGAKC010000030.1 GCA_017848155.1 Oscillospiraceae bacterium
GCTCCAGCGCCTCGTGGATAGGTGCCCTGCTCTGGTCGAGATGCTTATTTGCCGTGTTGTTCATAGAAATTCTCCTTGAAGTAAAAATAAAACAAAAAAGGCTGTACCCAAAGTACAGCCTGTGTATCACTTTACCATGATAAACCGCATGCGGCAGGGCATACCCCTACCTCCACGGTATACGATAAGTCCTTTTGGTTGTCAGAGTCTATATAGCAATCACTTTTACTACTCTTATTGACCGTTTCACAAGTCTGCACTATGGCATTTTTCGGTTATGAAGTAACCAACTTATAAAATTTGAGCTTTTAACTCAATCAATAATGCGGCTTTGCGCCGCCTGTCGGCAGTGGACCCGGCTGTCCGTATGGCCTTGACCCCGTTTAAGGGGTGGTCCCGATAATTGCTGGAAAGACTCCGAAAACTCCTTCCAAATCGCTATATTGAATTATACGGCATTTTCCCTTTTTTGTCAAGTACTTTTTTAATAAGTTAACATTTTAACAGGGAAAACTACACCTCCTGACAAAGCACCTCTTTTTTCAGCAGCTTTATCATTATGGACGTATTCAGCTCCATCGCAGGCACAGGGTATATCTCCTCGATATAGCCGCGGCGGTATTCCCTCACCACGTCCGAGATGATGTCCTCGTCTGACATCCCCTGCCCTATCCTGTCAAGTATGAACCTTGCTGCGGCTTCTGTGGAGCTTCTCGCATTATGCAGGAAAAATTCCGTCTGCTTTTTGTCAAGTATACCGAGATGCGGCGCAAGCAGGCGCTCTACCCTTAGTCCCGATACCCTGTCGATGGCTTCAAGGCATGCCTTATACCCCACAAGGCAGGACGGAAGTATCAGCTCCTTGCCGTCGTATACTCCCAGCGTTTCGCAGGACAACAGAAGTCCACGCTCCTCGCAGTAGAATGCCACCGAGCACTTTGTGTGCCCCGGAAGCTCCAGCACACGGAAGCTCATGTCGCCTGCCGTGACGATATCGCCGTCGCTGCAGCGTATGTCCACACGCAGCTCGTCACCGAGAAACTCGTAGTCGGTGACTCCGCACTCTGCGGCAAATGTCCCGTCAAGCTCTCGCATCATTGCTTTTGCGCCGTCACGTTTAAAGATATCCGCAGCGTAGCTTCCCGCAACTACCTTTGCATCGGGATATCGCCGCAGGATATATTCGCTGCCGAGGGCATGGTCGTAATGGGAATGGGTCAGGAAGATATAGTCAAGCTGCCTTTCTCCCAGTACTTTTTTAATATTATCCGCCACCGCAAACCCTGTGAAGCCGAAGCCTGTATCGTACAGGACGGCTGTTTTTCCGTCGTCTATGAGAAATGCGCTGTCGCCCTTGTTGCAGCGCACGTCAGTTACCGTGATGTCTTGCATTTTCTGCTCCTGTCTTAATATTAAAATCGGGGGAATATCTCATCCCCCGAAATTATGCATTTTACTTGCCTACGCTGCTGAATGCGTCGTCAACTATCTCCTGTTTCGGTGACTTTGTGAATGCGCTCACAACAGGCACTATGATAAGCGAAACGATCATTGCGAATGCGCCTGCGTTGATGGGGGACTGGATAGCTATGGGGAGTCCCAGCGCCGCTACATCCTTAACTATTCCGAATGCGTCAAAGCCGAATACCACCATGTGTACAAGCGTGATCCCGACGCCTGTGCAGAAGCTTGCAGCCACCGCAGCTCCCGATGTCTTTTTCTTGAAAAGTCCGTACATGAACGGACCAAGGAACGAGCCCGAAAGTGCGCCCCAGGAGTAGGACATCAGCGTTGTGATGGAGCTGTTCTTGTTGCATGCGATAAGCACCGAGATAAGCAGGAACACTGCAATAAGTATGCGCATCGTCAGCATCTGCCGCTTGTCGTGGAAGTTCTTTACACGTGGCTTGATAAGGTCGTTCGTGAGCGTGGAGCTTGACGTCAGCACCAGCGATGACAGCGTCGACATCGAAGCAGACAGCACCAGTACCACAACAAGTCCGATAAGGATATCAGGCAGCGCCTCCTGAAGCATGGAGGGCACCATCGTGTCAAATGCAGGCTTTCCGTTGTTTACGGCTATCTCCGCCTTGCCTGCCTCGCCTGTGGTGGTGCAGTAAAGTCTGATGAAGCCGCCCATGAAGTAGGAGCCGCCCGCAACCACCAGCGCAAACA
>JAGAKC010000257.1 GCA_017848155.1 Oscillospiraceae bacterium
CCCTTGCAACTGTCGGTGACGGTCTTTGCTCGCAGATACCTGCGCTGCTGATATCCGTTGCAACAGGTATGATCGTTACCCGTGCGGCAAGCCAGGACAGCCTTATGAACGACGTAAAGGCGCAGTTCACCGCACAGCCGTTCGTGCTGCTGATCTCGGGTCTTGTAATGATCGCAATGATGGTCATTCCCGGCTTCCCGACCATAGTGCTGCTGATACTCGGTACACTGCTTATCGTGGGCGCAGTACTGCTTGACAGGAACAAGAAAAAGATGGCAGAGCTGGAGCTTGCACAGCGTGCAAAGGCTGAACAGCGTGAGATGGAGAAGGCAGACAAGGCGGACAACGACTACTTCCGTGATATCGACAACGTGTTCAAGCTGCTGAACGTGGAGCCTATCGAGATGGAGTTCGGCTACTCGCTGCTCCGTCTTGTTGACGAGAAGAGCGGCGGTAACTTCATCGAGCGAGTCGTCATCTTCCGTAAGCAGTTTGCGATGGACATGGGTATGGTAATTCCATCGGTGCGAATGACCGACAACCCCGAGATAAACCCCAACATGTACATCATAAAGATCAAGGGCGAGGAGGTCGCACGCGGCGAGATACTTGTCGACCACTACCTCGCACTGGACAGCGGCGATGTCACCGCACAGGTCGAGGGTATCGACACGGTGGAGCCTGCATTCGGACTTCCCGCAAAGTGGATATCCGAGGACAAGAAGATCATGGCGGACGTGGCAGGCTACACGCTGATCGACCCCGTTTCGGTAATGATAACCCACTGGTCGGAGGTCATGAAGCGCTACTCGCATGAGATACTCTCCAGACAGGATGTCAACACGATGGTGGAAAATGTCAAAAAGACCAACCCGATCGTTGTCGACGACCTTATACCCAAAGTTATTTCTGTCGGATATCTACAGAAAGTATTGTCGAATCTCCTTAAAGAGGGCATTCCGATACGTGATCTGGAAACAATACTTGAAACGCTGGGCGATCACGCAAACGTGCTGAAGGATATGGACATCGTCACCGAGTACGTCCGTCAGGCGCTGAAGCGTACCATCACCCACCGCTTTGCAGAGGCTAACTCGCTGAGAGTCATCACCCTTGACACCCAGATCGAGGATATGATAGTAAGCTCCGTGAAGAAGTCCGACCAGGGCAGCTACCTTGCGATGTCCCCTGACCTCATTCAACAGATAGTTAACGTTACCAATACAGAGATCGACAAGATCAAGGATGTTATACCCACTGTTATAATCCTCACATCACCTGTGGTGAGGATATATTTCAAAAAGCTCACCGATCAGTTCATACCGAACATTACGGTGCTGTCCTACAGCGAGATAGACGCTACGGCACAGATACAGGCGATAGGAAACATTTCACTCAGTCCTGCGATGGCATAAGACGAAGGAGGTGCGGACGATGGATAACAGCACGGCAGCGCTGCTGCAGGAGTATATGTGCTCCCGTGACGAGGCTGTACGAAACGAGATAGTACTGAAAAATCTCGGACTTGTCCGCAGCTGCGCCATGGCGATGCGAAATATGTACATAAAGTACGGCGATGTGGACGATGTGGTGAACGAGGGCGTCATCGCACTGATGGAGGCCATCGAGAGCTTCGACCCCGACAAGGGTGCGAAGTTCGAGACCTATGCCTCGCTTAAGATACGCGGGGCGATAATCGACTTTATCCGCAGACAGGACTGGATACCCAGAAGCGTCAGGAAATTTGCACGTGACCTTGACAATGCGACGGGTTCGTTGTATAATCAATATAACAGGGTGCCCACGACGGCGGAGCTGTCGGAGTTTATGGACATCCCCGAGGATAAGCTGCTACGCTCCATGGCAGAGGCGTCGACTACGGTGACGCTGTCGTTTGAGGAGCTGCTCTATGAGGACAATTTCGAGGAGCATCATGCGATCGGTGAGGGCTCGGATGCGTCGCTGCTTCGTGAGGAGTGCCGCCGTGTCATTGCGGAGGCGATAGAGTCCCTTAAGGAAAAGGAGCGGCAGGTCATCACTCTCTACTACTTCAAAAACATGAAATATTCCGATATAGCAAAGGCTCTCGGCATTTCAGAGTCAAGGGTGTGCCAGATAAACACAAAGGCTACCCTCGCACTGAAGGCTATGCTTGAGCCGTACATCAAAGGAGGTAACAGGTCTTGAACAGAGGTTACTACTACGCCGCCAACGGCATGATAATGAACCAGCGCAAGCTGGACGCAATAGGCAACAACCTTGCAAACATGTCCACGGCAGGCTACCGTAAGGATACGATACTGACCCAGCGCTTCGACGATGCCATGATACTTGTGGAGCACCGTGAAAAGCTGTCGGGCACATTTGCCTATACATATGTTGACACGTCCTACTCAAGCCTTGAACAGGGCAGCTTCGAGTTCACGGAAAGTCCTTTCGATGTGGCTATCGCAGGAAACGTGTACTTCAACGTGAACGCATACAACGGCGAGCAGATGCTGACCAGAAACGGTCAGTGGGAGCTTGACGGTGAGGGCTATCTCTGCCTTTCAAATTCGGGCAGGATACTCGGCGAGAACGGCGAGATATTCCTTGGCAACAAGGACTTCGTCATAGATACTGACGGTACGATAAGACAGGACGGACAGGTGGTGGACCGTCTGCTGCTGTCCTACATCAATCCCGAGGGCAACATCGACAAGTTCGGTGCGAACCTTTTCACCTCTGTCGAGGCAGGCGCAGTGCCCGAGGGCGAGCGCTTCGAGATAATCCAGGGCGCATTCGAGCGCTCCAACATCGACCTCAACTACGAGATGACCATGATGATGAACGCAAACCGTATCTACGAGGCTTCCAGTGCTATCCTGAAGCTTATGGACAGCATGAACCAGAAAGCTTCCACGCAGATATGCAAGCTGAGCTGATATAAAGGAGTACTGATATGAATATAGCTTTCCATACAGGCAAAAGCGCCATGATCGCACAGGCGCAGGCGCTCAGCATCTACGGCAACAACATCGCAAACATAAATACCACAGGCTACCAGACCATACGTCCGTCCTTTGCGGACTGCCTGTACTCCGTGCAGCGCAGGACCGAGGCTGACTGGCAGACGGGTCACGGTACATATATCCAGAAAACGGACGTGATGTTCAACGAGAGCCACTTCTACTACACCGACAGACCTCTTGACTTTGCGATAGCAGGCGAGGGCTTCTTTGCGGTGCAGGACAGATACGGCGATGTGAACTATACCCGTGACGGCGCTTTTGCGATGACGCAGGCTGATACGGGCGAGTGGTATCTCGTAAGCGACAGCGGCGAGTACGTGCTTGACTACAACGGCAACAGGATAGTCGTTCCCTTTAACGAGGACGGCACAGTTGCTGATTTCGACGAGCTTGCGGGAATGGTGGGAGTTTTCGAGTTCGAGAATCCCTACGGCATCGAGGCGATAGGCACGAACCGTTATGCTGCAACGGACAGGAGCGGCGCAGTTACCGCAAACGAGAACCTTGACAAGCTTCAGGGAGTGCTCATCGTGTCCAATGTGGAGCTTTCCGACCAGATGATAAAGCTCATCGAAACACAGCGCAGCTACCAGATAAGCTCCAGGGTGGTCACCACATCCGACGAGTTTACAAGGATAGCAAACAATCTCAGATAAAATATACAGATAAAGAGAGATAGCTCTTGATGGGGGGATAAGGATGCTTCATAATTATGAGGAGCTTTCGCCGGTGGCGATAGATTGTCTTCGTGAGATAGGAAACATCGGCTCGGGTAGCGCAGCAAATGCGCTGTCCTCAATGCTTGGCAAGAATGTCATCATGCGTGTGCCTGATGTCAGCGTTATGGATTACCAGGAGGTCATCGACCGCATGGGTGGTCCGGAAAAGGTGATAACAGGTATTCTGGTGCGCCTTGTGGGCGATGTCAACGGAATGATAATGTTCCTGCTGGAGGACAGCTTTGCGCAGGTGGTGCTGAATACCTTTATGCAGCTTGAAAACGTAACGGTGACTACCCTTGACCAGACGCAGCTGTCCGTGATAACCGAGATGGGCAACATCATGGCAGGAAGCTACCTTTCCGCACTCTCCCAGCTTACGGGACTTACCATTGATATGAGCGTGCCCGCCATGACAGTAGATATGATGGGCGCAATAATGAGCGTGCCGATAATCGAGTTTTCCGAGGTGGGCGACAAGGTGCTCTTCATAGACGATGGCTTTGTTATCGACGGCGTGGACATTAAGTCCAGTATCATACTTATCCCGGAGATGGCTTCTCTGGATACTCTTATGAGGAAGCTTGGTGTAATGTAATGGGCAGTTTGACTGTCGGTATATCCGACCTTAAGGTATGCAAGGCGCCTGACATCGTGGTCACATATGCGCTGGGCTCTTGCGTGGGAATATGTATGGCTGACAAGGCGACGGGGATAGGCGGACTTTCGCACATAATGCTCCCTGACAGCACTCAGTCGCTTAATGGCAAGGACATGCCTATGCGATTTGCTGATACGGCGGTACCTATGCTGATAGATAAGCTGGTGGCGATGGGTGCGAGCCGCTCACGTCTTACCGCAAAGATAGCAGGCGGTGCGGTAATGTTTGCCGCAGCAAGTGACCGCTTCAACATCGGCGAGCGCAATATAATCGCCGTGACCGAGGCGCTGAAAAAGGCTAATATCCCGATCGTCGCAAAGGATGTGGGACTTGATTACGGACGAACAGTGTACTTCTATCCCGAAACGGGCATCATGGAAGTAAAGGCAGCATCAAAAGGCACGAAACAGCTCTGATGGGTGTTTCGTGCCTTTTGTTCTTTAAAGGGAACTATCTCAGCTTTTCAAAGCTGTCCTTTCCCAGACCGCACACAGGACATACCCAGTCATCGGGGATATCCTCGAATCTCGTGCCTGCTGCGATGCCGTGCTCGGGATCGCCCTTTTCCTCGTCATATACATATCCGCAGGGACATTCGTATCTCATTTAAGCGCCTCCTTTCGGTAATGATAGGATTATGCGCATATCTGCGTTCTTTATGCAATATAATGAACAGCAAAGGTCGGATTTTGAAAAAAAATACCGTATGATGAAATTCGCACTTGACATATTGGGTTTTTTGGCTTATAATAAATATGTTAATGTTTTAATAAACAAAAGCGGCTTGCCGCAAATTTTTCAGGAGGCTTTCAATGAGAGTTTACAATTTCAGCGCCGGCCCTGCTGTTCTGCCGGAAGAGGTACTTAAAGAAGCAGCGGAAGAAATGATGGACTACCGTGGAACAGGTATGTCCGTTATGGAGATGTCCCACCGTTCCAAGGCTTACGATGATATCATCAAGGAAGCAGAGAAGGACCTCCGCGAGCTGATGAACATCCCTGACAACTACAAGGTACTGTTCCTTCAGGGCGGTGCTTCCCAGTTCTTTGCAGAGGTTCCCATGAACATGATGAAGAACAAGAAGGCTGCTTACATAATCACAGGTCAGTGGGCTAAGAAGGCATGGCAGGAGGCTAAGATCTACGGCGAGGCTATCGACGTTGCTTCCTCCGCAGACAAGACCTTCTCCTACATCCCCGACTGCTCCGATCTGGATATCCCTGAGGATGCTGACTATGTATATATC
>JAGAKC010000258.1 GCA_017848155.1 Oscillospiraceae bacterium
GCTCCACCTCGGGAGAGGCGCTGGAGCAGTTCGCCGTGAGGCTGTCGTAATGCTCCGCAAACGTGGGGCAGTTCTCGCCCACATAGAAAAGCAGTCTGTTCCTGCTTATCTCGTCAGCTATCTCCTCCACACGTCCGATGAACTCGGGTCCGAACATCAGCACATCTACCTCTGCAAGGTCAAGGCAGTACTTTATCTCGTCCGACGCATAGCGGAAGTTCAGCGGTACGGCAAGCGCACCTGTCTTTAAGATACCGAAATATATCGGCAGCCACTCAAGGCAGTTCATCAGGAGTATTGCGACCTTGTCGCCCTTCTTTACTCCCCTTGACATCAGCATGTTCGCAAAGCGGTTCGCTTTCTCGTTGAACACGTTCCATGTTATCTCCCTGCGGTAGTGGGAAACGGGATTCGGCTCGATAAGCTCGTACTCCTTCCAGGTCACACGGCGTGTTTCCTTTATGTCGGGGTTTACCTCCACAAGGCTTATGTCGTTTCCGTACAGCCTTGCATTCTGCTCCAGAATATCAGTAATAGGCATGATATCTTTTCCTTTCAGCTCTTGCTTTTTTCGTCCTTTCTCGGACATATAACAACACTGAATACTATTTTACCACAAAAAAGCACAAAAGTAAACAGTTTTTTTGATTTTCCGAAAAAAATCGCCCTCTGCACAGGATATCCCTTGCAGAGGGCGTTGTATTCGGAATTAAAGCCATCAAAGCAGGTCGGCGATGTCCAGCACGAGTCTTTCGCTCTTCTCCCAGCCAAGGCAGGGGTCGGTGATGGACTTGCCGTAGCAGCCCTCGTCCACCTTCTGAGCGCCGTCCTCGATGTAGCTCTCTATCATAAGTCCCTTAACCATGCTCTTTATCTCGTCGGAGTGGCGCATGCTGTGCAGTATCTCCTTGGAGATGCGCACCTGCTCAAGGTACTTCTTGCCGCTGTTTGCGTGATTCGTGTCCACGATGCAGGCAAGATTCTGAAGTCCCATACCGCTGTACAGGTCATACAGAGTCTTGAGGTCCTCGTAATGGTAATTCGGCAGGCTCTGGTCATGCTTGTTGTTGTAGCCGCGCAGGATAGCGTGTGCAAGAGGATTTCCGTCAGTGGTTACCTCCCAGCCTCTGTAGATGAAGGTGTGCTTCGCCTGAGCCGCACGGATAGCATTCAGCATGATGGACAGCGTGCCGCCTGTGGGATTCTTCATGCCCACGGGACACTCCATACCGCTTGCCGTAAGGCGGTGCTCCTGGTCCTCAACAGAGCGTGCGCCTACCGCAACATAAGACAGCAGGTCGGACAGGTAGCGGTAATTGCTGGGGTACAGCATCTCGTCAGCACATACGAGCTTCGTTTCCTCGATAGCTCTTGTGTGCAGCTTGCGCACCTGGATAAGTCCCTCAAGCATGTCCTCGCCCTTTGTGGGGTCAGGCTGATGTATCATGCCCTTGTAGCCCTCGCCTGTTGTACGGGGCTTGTTTGTGTATATTCTCGGAATAATGATTATCTTGTCCTTTACCTGCTCCTGAAGTCTTGCAAGTCTGCCCACATAATCCATTACGGAATCCTCGTTATCCGCAGAGCACGGACCGATTATGAGCAGGAATTTGTCAGACTTTCCCGTAAACACGTCAGCTATCTCGATATCACGGGCTGCTTTTATCTTCTTTACCTCGTCGCTTAACGGATAAAGCTCCTTTATCTCCTTGGGTACAGGCAGCTTTCTGCTGAAATTCATTGGCATAGCGTTTCTCTCCTCTTTTGTATATCTGACCGCACGACACGGCTTTCAGCCTGCATCGTACAGTTTTTCACAACTTTCCTATACATCTTTCATATAAGACCTGTATATTATACATCTTCTGAAAATCTATGTCAATAGCTTTTATCGCTTTAAAAGCAAAAAGCACTAAATTTTATGGATTATGCACAAATTCACACAATATCTTTCTGTGCATAAAATAGATAGAAGCATTTAAAACAGAGAGGTGACAGAATGCGTACACTTAAAGATATAAAAACAGGCGAAACAGCTGTGGTGCAGCGGCTTGCGGCTCATGGGAGCATGCGGCGCCGCCTGCTGGATATAGGTCTTGTGGAGGGCACGGCGGTCAGCTGTGTGGGGCGAAGTCCCTGCGGCGACCCTGCGGCTTACCTCATACGTGGTGCGGTCATCGCCATACGTGACGACGACAGCGCTGATGTTATCATCTGCTAGAGGAGGCGGAGCACTATGAAGCATACCTCACACGACAAGGAAAACGATACAAAGGAAACGGCGCATGTGATAGCGGTGGCAGGAAACCCGAATGTGGGCAAGAGCACGCTGTTCAATGCGCTTACGGGCATGAATCAGCACACGGGAAACTGGTCGGGAAAGACAGTGGCAGTGGCTCAGGGCAGGTGCGAAACAGCAAAGCACCGCTATACCCTCGTGGACATACCCGGGACATACTCGCTTATGCCGCACTCCGCCGAGGAGGAGGTAGCACGCAGCTTTCTGTGCTTCGGGAAGCCCTTCGCAGCGATAGTCGTCTGTGACGCGACCTGCCTTCAGCGCAGCATCGCCCTCGCACTGCAGGTAATGGAGCTTTGCCCGAACACCATGATCTGTGTAAACCTCATGGACGAGGCAAAGAGAAAGGGCATCTCCATCGACCTTAAGCTGCTGGAAAAGCGGCTGGGAGTGCCTGTTATCGGCACTACGGCACGGGATAAGCGCACCCTTAAGGCAGTAACAGACCTGCTGGACAAAATGACCGACAGGGAGCTTGAGCTGTATCCCCACGGGGTGACATATCCTGCGGCGGTGGAGGCTGCGGCGGCTGTAACAGAGCGTGCAGTGCGCAAAAGGCTCGGCAGGGATATTCCGCCGAGGTGGCTTGCGCTGCGGCTGCTCGAAAAAGACAAGGCGCTCTCCCGTGAGCTTTCACGAAGATACGGCATCGACCCCGAAGCTGACGAGGAGCTTTTTTCCGCAGCGGAGCACGGTCGTGAGCTGCTTGCGGAAAACGGCGTGGGCACAGATAAGCTGAAGGACCTGCTCGGCGGCGGCATGATACGCAGTGCTGAGGACGTTTGCAGGGACGCTGTAAAACAGAAGCGCTCCGCCGCAGGCGACCTTGACCGCCGTATCGACCGCATCCTTACGGGCAGGCGCACCGCCTA
>JAGAKC010000259.1 GCA_017848155.1 Oscillospiraceae bacterium
CCCATAAAAAAGCAAGGGTATCCTGCCGCCGCTTTTGTGCGGCGGTAAGAACGCCCCTGTACTACCGATTGCGGCAGCCATGACATGCACCGTGGCTGTTTCAATACAACACACCGCCGATGCTACACGACGCATCGGCGGTGTTTTTACTGTACGAGCCTTCCGTCCGCTATCCTCAGCAGGCGCTGTGCACGGCGTGCAGCCTGCTCGTCGTGGGTTATCATGACGATGGTCTTTCCGCTTCGGTTGAGCTCCTGCAGGATGTCCATTATATCATGGCTGCTGCGGCTGTCGAGATTTCCGCACGGCTCGTCCGCAAGTATGATGGGAGTATCGGCGGCTATCGCCCTTGCTATGGCGGTGCGCTGCTGCTGACCGCCTGACATTTCGGACGGGCGGTGCTTTGCCCTGCATGACAGTCCCACAGCCTCCAGTGCTTCAGCGGCAATGCGGCGGCGCAGCTCCTTCGGCGCTCCACGGTACATCAGCGGCAGCTCCACGTTTTCCAGTGCTGTCAGCGACGGCAAGAGGCTGAAATTCTGGAAGATGAAGCCTATCTTCCTGCTTCGTATCTCGCTTAGCTCCCCGTCGGTCATCTCGCCCACGTCGCAGCCGTCCAGCAGATACTGTCCCGATGTGGGCAGGTCAAGACACCCGAGTATGTTCATGAGCGTTGATTTCCCTGAGCCGCTGACGCCTGTTACGGTGACGTATTCGCCGCTCATTATATCAAGGTCTATGCCGTCCAGTGCGTGTATCTCGCTGTTTCCCACGCTGTAGTGCTTGTGCAGCCCGATGGCTCTTATTGACATATCATCTCCCCCTGTCTTATGGTTTAGGTTGTTCGGAATTGGATATATTATACATTGATAAATGTTATTCATCAGATATTTTCTGTTTGATATTGACAAAGTATCGTGTTATGTGATAAAATAAATTCGATTACTTTAATGCGGCGATGTGTCGCATGCAGTTGAAAAAAGGAAGGTGATCGTTATAAAACTCAACTGGAACAAAAAATATACCACGATCGCAGTATACAGTCTGCTCGTCATCGTTGCGGCAGTGCTGTTCGTAGTGTTCATATTCAAATTTGAATCCTTTGCAAGCGGCTTCTCGTGGCTCGGAAGCGTTATGGCGCCCATTACTATAGGTATAGTGGTGGCGTATATCCTGAATCCTCTGGTGAAGATGTTTGAGGAAAGGGTGTTCAGAAAGCTCCGTGACGAATCACGTGTGGTTCCGAACAAAAACAAAAAGGACCCCGAAAAGCATGCGGAAAAGCGGATACATCGCCGTAAGACCGCCGCAAAGGCTTTCTCGATCATAATTTCCTTTATAATAGTACTTGCTGTTATCGTCGGAATGTGTATCGCAATAGTGCCTAATGTTGCAAAAAGCGTAGTGGACCTTGCAGAGCAGATGCCCACATATATCGAAAAGGCTGACGCATTCCTTGAAGAAACATTTGCCAACAATCCTGCGCTTGCAGACTCGATAGCAGACGAGTTCAAGCAGATAAGCGGTATATTCCAGGAATTTGTCAAGCTGATGGAGCCTATGTCCTCTGATATCATCGGAAATGTGGGTACGGGTCTTGTGGAGATAGTCAGCGCTGTTCTTGTGGCGCTTAAGAATGTGCTGATCGGCTTTGTCATCGCCATCTACTTCCTTTTCAGCAAGGACAGGCTCATTGCACAGACAAAGAAGATGATGTTCGCACTGCTGAAAAACGACAAGTGCCAGTCTATCCTTTCCGTATGCAGCAAGAGCAACAGCATTTTCACAAAATACATCGTTTCAAACCTGCTCGACGCACTTATAATCTTTGCGGCGATGGCTGTGGCTATGGCGATAATGGATATGCCGTATGCTATGCTGGTGTCGGTAGTATGCGGAGTAACTAACCTCATACCGTTCTTCGGTCCGTTTATCGGCGCTATCCCCTGCGGTCTGCTGATACTGCTGGTCGACCCTATAAAGG
>JAGAKC010000031.1 GCA_017848155.1 Oscillospiraceae bacterium
AAAATAAAGCCATTTCTGCCCGATATACGCATTATTTTCATTACCTCGCATATCGAATACGCCATAGACGCTTTCGAGCTGTCTATCTTCAGATATGTGCCGAAATCCGACATTGCAAAACGCTTGCCCACCGCAATAAAGGACGCCGTTTCACTTATAAATCTTGAAGCTGATAAAAGCTATACGATACAGGTAAAAGGCAGATTTGAAAAAATACCGTTCAGGGATATCCTGTATATCGAGCGTGACGGTAAAAATGCCTCTATCAATACTTCCGACGGCGTGTCAAAGGTCCGCAAGAGCCTGCAGGCAGTTTTTGACGAGCTTGATTCGGAAGAATTTATATTCATCGACAGAGGATATATCGTAAATCTTATCCACATCATGCAGATAAAGAACAGCACCGCTGTGCTGAAAAACGGAACAGTGCTTCCTATAAGCCGCTCTCATCTTCAGGCCGTAAAGGAGCAGATAAATAATTACTGGGGGAATGTGATATGACGATAGCTTCAGAATTTCTCGCCTCCCTTGTTCGTATAATTCTGTGCCTGTTCTTTATAACTCGGAAAAAGCCAAATGTGAAAGTTCTGCTGATATCTGTGGCAGGTGCGGCGGTATCGTGTATTATCCTGCTTTTTACGGATATACCGCTTCTGTATATTCCTCTGTGCGAGGTAGTTGCAGTCCTGCCGTGCCTTGAACTAGCCGACAGAGCCGACCGCAGAAACGACCTGTTCTTCTGCATCATGTACCAGATAGGAATTTCTCTGTGGACTTTTATTTTCGGAAAAGCGCTCTCAAGTTTTTTGGGCATAAGCGAGTTTTCGGTCAGAACTGTACTGTGGGGACAGCTTCCTTTGTGGATAGTAAATATCGTGCTTGTAATTGTCGCTGTGCTGATGTACAAGGGCAGGGAAATTACTATCCGAGCCGCTTCCTTTGCGGCGGTATTGGGAATGTTCGGAGTGGTGGCTTTTTCGGAAAATACAGCTTCGGGCGATATGACCTTTACATATCTCATCCTCTCGGTCATTCTTCTTGCGGGAATAATGGTACACAGGCTGAGCAGGCAGTACGAAACCGAAAAAGAGCTTGCTGAGCTTAAAGAAAAACAGGCTGAGCTGCTTGAACGCGATTATAATGTCCTGAACAAAGCATATTCCGAAAACGCTAAGACCTTTCATGATATGCACAACCATATAGGCGCTGTACGCAGTCTGCTGACCGCCGAAAAATACGACAAGGCCATCGAATACCTTGACGACCTGCAGAAGCCTGTAAGCGGCATTACCTCCGATGTATGGACAGGCGATGAGACCGTTGACTATCTCATAAACAGCAGGATTGCCGCAGCACAGAACGAAAACATTAGCTTTGAAACGCAGATCGAATTTCCTAAGGGCACGAATATAGGCGGCGCAGACCTGTGCGCAGTGCTGGGCAATCTTCTGGATAATGCCTTTGACGCTGTAAGAAAGGACAGTTCCTCTGAAAGCCGCAGTATAAGGCTCATAATCCGCAGGATAAACTGTATGCTTGTGATAAAAGTCGCTAATACCTTCTGCGGCGAGCTGAGAGCGTCTGACGGAAAGCTGAAGACCACAAAGACCGAAAAAGGCCTTCACGGCTGGGGCATAGAAAGCGCAAGAACTGCCGCCGAAAAATACAGCGGAACTGTACGGACTACCGCAGAAAACGGTGTTTTTACAGCGGTCGCTACCATGTCGTTTGAAAAAGACTGACAATTCACGGACAAAAAACTGCCGTTTGCGGACATTTCCGCAGACGGCATATTTTTATGTTATTATGTAATCACAACAGAACAACACAAACGGAGGAAACATCATGAGACATACAATTACAAGAACAATAATCGGAATCATCTGGCTTGCCGCCGCTGTGGTAAGTCTTATTACCGCTAACTATCTGATG
>JAGAKC010000260.1 GCA_017848155.1 Oscillospiraceae bacterium
GGACGCTGTACTACCAGCGGTTCGGCAGGGTCGATCATGCCTGCGATGGAGTGGATCTGCGTCGTTTCGATGCTTTCGGCGAAGGTTATCTTGGGCAGTATCGAGGGAATGCGTTTGGCGAGCATGGATTTGCCCGAGCCGGGAGGTCCCAGCATAAGTATATTGTGCGAGCCTGCGGCAGCCACTTCTATAGCCGCCTTTGCGGTCTGCTGACCCATGACCTCTGAAAAATCAGCTGCATGTGCGGCAGCCTGCGATGAAGGTATGTACCGTTCCTCGGGAATAAGACCTGTTCCTTTCGTCAGGAACTCAATTATCTGTGAAAGATGCTCCGCACCGTATATCTCTATCCCCTTGGCAACGGACGCTTCCTTTGCGTTTTGCTTTGGCAGGAAAATGCGCTTTGCTCCGTTTTGTGCGGCGGTAAGCACCATGCTGAGCACGCCGTTTACAGGCGAAAGTGAGCCGTTAAGTGATATCTCGCCGATGAATACACTGTCGTTCAGGTCGGCCTTAATAACATTGCTGAGCTTCATGAGCGCTATTGTTATCGGCAGGTCGAACATCGAGCCTATCTTCCTTACGCTTGCAGGGGCGAGGTTTACCGTGACTTTACCGCCCAGCAGAAATCCCAGCTCCATATGCTCCAGTGCGGCACGTATCCTTGCCTTGCTTTCCTGCACTGCGACGTCGGGCATTCCGACAATGTCGAATGATGGCTGTCCCGAGGACATGCTTGCCTCTGCGGTCACAGGGAATGCGTTTAATCCGAAAAGACCTACGCTTTTTATTTCGCTGAACATGGCTTTTCCTCCGCTTGGTTTATTTTGGTTACAGTATATCACAAAATGTCATAAAATACAATACCGATGTTATAAACAGTAGTTTTTTGATGACAAGAGAAAATAGTGTTGTAATTGACGGAAAAAAATGATATAATGTGTAGTATAAAAGGACACATATTTCATGTAAGGAGTTGACATATATGCGCAGCTGCGGCATACTTATGCACATAACAAGTCTTCCCTCCCCCTATGGTATAGGTACATTCGGAAAGGAAGCGGAGCGTTTCGCCGACTGGCTCAAGGAAGCAGGTCAGAAATACTGGCAGGTGCTCCCCATCGGACCTACGGGCTACGGGGACTCCCCGTATCAGCCGTTTTCATCCTTTGCGGGAAATCCGCTTCTTATCGACCTTGACGAGCTTGTGGAAAACGGATACATCACAAAGCAGATGTGCGAGGAGGCGGACTACGGCGCTGACCCGTCGTATGTTGATTACGAAAAGGTGACCGCTACAAAGCTCTCCATTCTCCGTGAAGCATTCAGGAGCTTCACGGACGATGTGGGATATACATCCTTTGTGATGGAGGAAAAGGACTGGCTGGATGACTATGCTCTCTTCACAGCGTTGAAAGACAGATTCGGCGGAAAGCCGTGGACTCAGTGGGATGAGGATATAAAGCTCCGCATGCCTGACGCTATGTACAGACACAAGGAGGAACTTAAGGAAGATATCAGATTTGTAAAGTTCGTGCAGTATATCTTCTATCGTCAGTGGGACAGATTCCATCGCTACTGCAACAAGAACGGTATACAGATAATCGGTGATATCCCGATATATGTATCGCCCGACTGCTCTGATGTATGGGCGCAGCCTGAGCTTTTCAAGCTTGACGAGCGCCGCAACCCTGCAAGGGTGGCAGGCGTGCCGCCTGATTACTTCTCAAAGACAGGACAGCTGTGGGGCAATCCGCTTTACAACTGGGACGAGATGGAGAAAACAGGCTACAAATGGTGGCTCAAAAGGATAGGAAAGTCCGCCGAATGCTTTGACATGCTGCGTATCGACCATTTCCGTGCATTTGACACTTACTATGCTATTCCTGCAGGACAGACCACAGCAGAGCACGGTACATGGGAAAATGGTCCCGGCATGGCGCTTTTCACTGCCATCAAGAATGATCTGGGAGATGTGAATATCATTGCAGAGGATCTGGGTGACATCTTTGACAGCGTTAAGGAGCTGCTTAAGGACAGCGGCTTCCCCGGAATGAGGGTGCTGCAGTTTGGCTTTAACCCCGAAAACAATGACAACGATCATCTTCCCCACCACTATCCCGAGAACTGCTGTGCGTACACGGGAACTCATGATAATGCCACCATAATGCAGTGGTACAAGGAAGCGGATGAAAAGACACGTGCAATGGCGAAGCGTTATCTTATGCCCCGTCTGTTTGAGCGCATGAACATGTGCTTTATCAGAAATGTTTACGCATCTCCTGCAAGGCTTGCCATAATCCCTATGCAGGATGTTCTGGGACTTGGCAAGGAGGCAAGGATGAATGTTCCGTCAACGCTTGGCGGAAACTGGGGCTGGCGCATGAAGCAGGGCGCTGCAAGTCCTGTCAAGGCCGCAAAGCTAAAAGACCTTGCGGAGACTTATTACAGATAATAAAAGCGATCGCACGAGGTCTGCCCTCGTGCGATCCTGCTATATACCGAATATTGAATAGGAGGCTTCGTCGGCGGTTTTGGGGATATAGCTGCTTTTTCTGAGCTCCGAATGTTCTTCCGAATATGCTGTCAGTATCTCTCTGCTGAGGTTAGTGATATCAGGGCGGCTGATGGCTTCTTTTACATCAAGCAGCAATACCTCATCGTTTTCAAAACCGTCAGACCTTGGCGTACCTGATATATATTCCATAACGAACACCACGCACCATTGTTCGGGCTTGAATTGTACGGTGATTATGGAGCTTGCCCTGGCGGTGACTCCTGTTTCTTCCAGTATCTCACGCTCTGCGGCTGTTGTGGGCAGTTCGTTTTCGTGCACATATCCGCCGGGGAGAAGTATCCTGTCCTTGGCATTTCCGTAGGTGTGCCGAACCAGCAGTACCTTGCCGTCTATCTCAACGATACCGCAAACGGTATAGTATTTGTTGTTCATGATGCGGCTCCTTTCATTATCGGATCTGAATTTCTGATAGTATAACCAGTATAGCCAGTATAGCTTATTGAAAGATAATTGTCAACACTGTGTTTAGGTTTCCCAGAGGTGTGATATTTGATACTTTGCACAAAAAAACTCAAAAAAATTTGTGCAAAACACCGCCCTTGTAATGTAAACGTTTTACTGGTATAATAGAAGTACAAGCAAAACAGCCGAAGCGGCGGACTGCCCTCGGCAAATATAAATAAATGGAGGACAAACCAATGAACTACGGTTATTTTGACGAGCTCAATAAAGAGTATGTCATCACCCGCCCCGATACTCCTTCCGCGTGGGCAAACTATCTCGGCTCCCCTGAGTACGGAGCTATCATCTCCAACAATGCAGGCGGCTACAGCTTTGTAAAGTCAGGCGCTAACGGACGTGTTATCCGCTACCGCTTCAACGGTGTTGCAAACGACCAGCCCGGCCGTTATGTCTACATCAAGGATGCAGAAACGAACGAGTACTGGTCTGCTTCGTGGGCACCTGTGTGCAAGCCTCTTGACGCATTCAAGAGCGAGTGCCGCCACGGTACTGCTTACACAGTGATCACATCCGAGTATAAGGGCATCAAGTCCGAGGTATCCTACTATGTTCCCAAGGACGCTACATACGAGGTATGGGCAGCTAAGGTGACCAACACAGACTCCAAGCCCAGAAAGCTTTCCGTTACAGGCTACTGCGAGTTCGTAAACGATCCCAACTACGAGCAGGATCAGGTAAACCTCCAGTACACACTGTTCATCACACGCACATACTTCAAGGGCAACTATATCCACCAGATGCAGAACGAGGTCTACAATCCCAACAGCGGACGCTTCCTCGGTGTTGCACAGGCTAAGGCAGACGCATTCTGCGGTGACAGAGATTCCTTCGTTGGCAGCTACAGAAGCTACGCTAACCCCAAGGGCATCGAAGAGGGTCTTAAGGGCGACCTGAACTACAACACAAACTCCTGCGGCGCACTTCAGAGCGATATCGTTCTCCAGCCCGGTGAAACAAAGGAGCTTACATACGTTCTCGGCGGCGCAAGAACAGAGGCTGAGATCAGCGCACTTCTTGCAAAGTACGACGAAAAGGGCGTTGTTGAGAAGGAGCTTGCAGAGCTTAAGGAATACTGGCACAGCAAGCTTGCTAACCTGCAGGTAAACACTCCTGACAAGAACTTCAACAACATGGTAAATACATGGAATGCATACAACTGCTTCATCACCTTTATCTGGTCCAGAGCAGCTTCCTTCCAGTACTGCGGTCTCAGAAACGGCTTCGGCTACCGTGATACTGTACAGGACATCCAGGGTATCATCCACCTTGCTCCTGAGATGGCTAAGCAGCAGATAATCTTCATGCTGTCCGCACAGGTAACCAACGGTGCAGGTCTGCCTCTCGTTAAGTACACTCACAAGGCCGGTCAGGAGAACCACCCTGACGAGGAGGACGAGAACACCGCATATGCAAAGGAAACAGGTCACCCCAGCTATCGTGCAGACGATGCTCTGTGGCTGTTCCCCACTATCTATAAGTACATTTCCGAGAGCGGCGACAGTGCATTCCTTGACGAGGAGATCTTCTATGCCAATGACGGCGAGAAGGGCACAGTATACGACCACCTCAAGAGAGCTATCGACTTCTCCATGAACCACCTCGGCAACCACGGCATGCCTGCAGGTCTGCACGCAGACTGGAACGACTGCCTGCGCCTTGGCAAGAAGGGCGAGTCCACCTTCGTTGCATTCCAGCTGGTATACGCTATCAAGATCCTGCGCACATACGCAGTAGAGAAGAACGATACAGATTACATCAGGTACCTCGACGAGATCGGCGCAAAGCTGGATGAGATCCTTGCTGCATGCTGGAACGAGGACAGATGGATCCGTGGCTACAAGGAGGACGGAACTATTATCGGTCAGAGAACAGATCCCGAGGCATCTATGTGGCTGAATCCCCAGTCCTGGTCTGTAATCTCCGGCTTCGGTACAAAGGAGCAGCAGGAAGCAGCTATGGACAGCGTTTACAGAGAGCTTAACACTCCCTACGGCGCAATGGTAATGTATCCGCCTTATGTAAACCATGGCTTCAACGGTGCGCTGATGCAGTGCTTCAACAAGTGCACAAAGGAGAACGCAGGTATCTTCTCTCAGCCTCAGGGCTGGCTGATACTCGCTGAGTCCAAGCTTGGTCACGGTAACCGTGCTTACCAGTACTGGACAGAGGCAGCTCCCGCAACCTACAACGACAACGCAGAGCACAGAGTGCTTGAGCCGTACGTATACGGTCAGTTCGTAGAGGGTAAGGATTCTCCCTTTGCAGGACGTGCACACGTTCACTGGCTGACAGGTACAGCTTCCACTGTAATGGTAGGTACAACAGAGGGTATCCTCGGTCTTAACCCCGAAACAAAGGGTCTTGTTATCGATCCCTCTATCCCCTCCGAGTGGAAGGAATACACAATGGAAAAGACATTCCGTGGCAAGAGGCTGCACGTTACTGTTAAGAACCCCAACGGTTCCGAGCATGGCGTAAAGGCTGTTATCGTAAACGGCGAGAAGATCGAGGGCAAGCTTATCCTTGACTCCATCCTCAAGGCTGAAAACGATGTAGTTATCGAGATGTAATTTTTTCCGAGCAATATTTTATCCCCCGTTCGTTTGGACGGGGGATATTTCTATTTTAGTGAGTCTGCCATCGTTTGAAGAAGCTGAGATAAAGCAGTGCGTTCTTGCGGTGATAGCTTATCTATGCAGTTGAGAAGCTGATGCTTTTGTTCACGTGGCTCGATAACGGTGGGGTTGGACTTTACGTCTGTAAGTCCTGCGATGTAATCAAGGCTTACATTATAGTATTTGGCGAGTGCTATGGCACGCTCAAATGATATTTCACTGCCACCTTTTTCGTAGACGGCATAATATTGGTATGGGGTTCCAAGGTATTCGGCTATTTCGCGCTGGGTCCTGTCGTTGTCCTCACGCAGTTCTCGTATCCGTCTGTAGTATGCCATGATATATCATTCCTTTCTGTACAAAAAATCATAACATATTCATTGGGTTTGACTTGACAAATCCAATGTATTATGTTATAATCTGAATGCAAACCAACTATATAACATGGGTTTGTTGGTAAAAATATAAGCAGGAGGAAATAAAATGGATATTAATAAACCAGACATTAATGCGCAAACACAGAGCGTAAATACTGCACAGTCAATACCTGCCCAGCAGCCTCAGTTTCAGCAGAATACGAAATTCTGTAAGCATTGTGGTCAAAGTATCCCGAGTGCTGCGGTCATTTGTACACATTGTGGATGTCAGGTAGAGGATATGCATAGTGGCGCTGCGGCGAATCAGCCTATCATAATCAACAACAATAATAACAATAATAACAACATGGTTGGAGTAGGTATGGTGGGCGGAAATCCCAAAAACAAGTGGGTATCTTTTTTCTTGTGTCTGTTTCTGGGGGTAGTTGGCGCACATAAGTTTTATGAGGGTAAGATCGGCTCGGGATTACTGTATCTATTTACCGGTGGACTTTTCGCTATAGGTGTATTTGTCGATCTATTCACTATTCTTAATAAACCGAATCCTTATTATGTATAAAGGTGTCTTATGTGTAAATGTCGTTGAAGATATCATTAAAATGTTTCCATAATACAAAATTCCGCCCTGTTTTTTGATGGGGTGGAATTTTGCATATCAAATGAAATAACTGGTGTTTTTTGTCGAAGGTAGTATAGTTTTTATATCAACGTTTATCCCCCGTTCGTTTGGACGGGGGATTTCTTGTTATATTGATTCTCTTGCTTTGCATGGCGGTTTTATCGTTCCTGTATAAAGTAAGAGCAAATTCAGGTACATACAACATATATGCAGGAAATCATTTCCGATATACAAAAAATTCCGCCCTGCCTATTGACAGGGCGGTTATTGTATGCTATACTATATACGACAAAAAACCTTATCCAGAGCGGCTTCTTGTCAGATGACGGGGGACTGGTCCCTATGAAGCCCGGCAACCTCTTCCGTTTTTTACGGAAAAAGGTGCTACTTCCTGCGGCGAAAGCCGAAAGATGAGGAGTGTAAACGAAAGTTCCGCACTCCGAAAGAGTGCGTTTTTTGTTGAGAAATTTTATATTTTAGAAAGGAACAATGAAGATGAACAAGTTTTTATTCACCTCTGAAAGCGTAACAGAGGGACATCCCGACAAGATCTGCGATAACATTTCCGACGCTGTACTTGACGCTATCCTTGCACAGGATCCCATGGGCAGAGTTGCCTGCGAGACCTGCACCACAACAGGTATGGTGCTCGTAATGGGCGAGATCACCACAACAGCACAGATCGACATTCCTGCTATCGTTCGCAATACCGTTAAGGAGATCGGTTATGATAACTCCGAGTACGGCTTCGACTGCAACACCTGCGCAGTGTTCACCTCCATCGACAAGCAGTCCCCCGATATCGCTATGGGTGTAAACAACGCTCTCGAGGGCAGAGAGGAGAACGCATGCGACACAGGCGCAGGCGATCAGGGTATGGTGTTCGGCTATGCCTGCACAGAAACTCCCGAGCTTATGCCTATGCCTATCTCCCTTGCACAGAAGCTTGCTCTCAAGCTGACAGCTGTACGTAAGGACGGCACACTTCCTTACCTCCTTCCTGACGGAAAGACACAGGTTACTGTTGAGTATGTTGACGGCAAGCCTGTACGTGTTGATACAGTCGTTGTATCCTCCCAGCACAAGGCAGAGGCTACTCTTGAGCAGATCCGTGCTGACGTTATCGAAAAGGTAGTCAAGACAACTGTTCCCGCAGAGCTTCTCGACGAGAATACAAAGTACTATGTAAATCCCACAGGCCGTTTCGTTGTCGGCGGACCTCAGGGCGACAGCGGTCTTACAGGACGTAAGATCATTGTTGATACATACGGCGGCTATGCTCGTCACGGCGGTGGCGCTTTCTCGGGCAAGGATCCGACAAAGGTCGACCGTTCCGCTGCTTACATGGCTCGCTACGCTGCAAAGAACATCGTTGCGGCAGGTCTTGCTGAGCGTGCAGAGGTAGAGGTAGCTTATGCTATCGGCGTTGCAAAGCCTGTTTCCATCATGGTAGATACTTTCGGCACAGGTAAGGTGGCTGACGAAAAGATCGCAGAGGCACTTGGCAAGGTATTTGATTTCCGCCCTGCTGCTATCATCAGCACTCTTGAGCTGAGAAAGCCCCAGTACAAGAACCTTGCAGCCTACGGTCATATGGGCCGTGAGGATCTGGGCGTTGCATGGGAGCGCACAGATAAGGCTGAAGCGCTCAAGGCAGCTGTACTTTAATAACAGTTATTACAATTTTCTACAGGCGGAGAAATCTCCGCCTGTTTTGTTATGTTACCCAAAAAAATTAAAAAAATATGTTAATTTTTTAGAAAATGCATAATAACGCTTGATTTATTTAGATGGTTATTGTATAATGATTAAAGAACTATTCTGCCATATAATGCTCATTTTTATATGGCGTTTATCACTTGATATAAATTGATTTGTAAGGATTTGATGCTTTTGTTTTTCGGTAACAAGATAATAAAGGTTGAGATCCTGGATAGAAACGGCGTGACAGCTGTTACAGCGGAAAAGAGTTTCGTGTTCCCGAAGAATATCGACAGCGACGATGAAAGTATCCTTATCATAAAAGGTGCGTCGCTCAGAGAGTTTCCGAAAGGCGAAAAGGTAAATGTCATAGCCACCACAAAGGCGGGTGACCGCATAAAATATCCGGGAAATGTCACCGTTTCGCTTGATACACAGCTTAATGTAAAGATACTCAAGAGCCGTGATACAGAGGTGCTTGAAGAACGCCGCAGGTATTTCAAGATCAAGGTAGATGAGGTCGGACGGGCAATGTTTGTTGTACGTGACGATGAGACCATCAGATTTGACGAGCCTGTACCGATTTCTGTAAAGGATATCAACATCGGCGGTATCTTCATGACCTGCAGTACGGAATTTATGGAAGATGATTTCGTATGCATAGATATAGACCTGTTCATTGACTATCGTCTTAATGCGGTCGTGCATGTGCTGAGAGTCGTAAGAGAGCCTGACGGAGAGATACGGGGCTATGGATGTGAGTTCCAGGGGCTTACCGCTTCGCAGGAGGACTATATCGGTAAATTCATCTACAAGACGCAGTTTGCACAGCGTCAGAAAGAGATGGCTAAGGAAAGGGACTACTGATAAGAAAATATCGGCAAATATATTACATATCTAGGGGGATTTATTTAAAATGAGCAACGCAAAACTCAAGGTCGTTCTTACGGCTATACTACTTGTTTTTGCAATCGTACCTGCGCTTATCGTGGGAGCGGTCGGGACTTTCTCTTTGATGGGTTACGAATCTGCTGCCAAAAAGGATACGCTTGCAGTCGTTTCCAAGTCCAAGGCGGTCGCACTGGATCAGCTGTTTACCCATTATAAGGGAAGCGTCAGCGCAGCTGCAAAATCCATGAAGGTGATCGACGCAGCCAAAGGCGGAGATACGAGTGCGAATTCCATACTGAAATCAATGAAGGATGCAAATCCTGATATGATCGATGTTGTTATCATCGACGACAATGGTACAGTTATCGATTCTGCACAGGGCATCAAGAATGATTTTGAGCACTTTGTAAAGAACCAGATACCTCAGGTGTCTTCTGTTCTCAACTGGCAGGTTTATGGAACAGACGCATTCTATGTTTCCAAGGAGATCTTCACAGATCCTGACGCAAAGACACAGATGCTTGGTTATCTTTGTGCTATCATCTCCGTAGGACCTGAAAGCGGTATTTCCAAGGCTACCGCAGGCACATTCCTTGACGGCGGTCATATGGTCGCATTTGACAGCGACGGCAATGTCGTAAACTTCAACGCTGACGGTACACTGCTGAAGGCAGGTCAGGTGGACACTGCATTCGCAGGCTCGCTCGTTTCTATGAGAGATTCCGTTGCCAACAACGTAAACTCTGAGATCGCTGTACAGGTGCTCAATTCGGGCAAAGCCGGAAAGTATGCATATGTATGTGGTGCTATCCCCAATGTTACCACATGGAGATGGGCAGGTATCGTTGATGCCGGTACATTCACTTCCTATTCCATGACAGCAGTGATCATCGGATGGGTCGTTGTTATCGTTGCATGCGCAGTTGCTTCTCTGCTTGCTATCGTAATTATCTCCAGATTTATCAACACTATTCATGAGATGCTTAACACGATGGACGCTATCTCCGAGGAGGAGAACGGCTCCGATATCCGTTTCAAGGTCAAGAACAAGAAGAGTGAGCTTGGCCGTATCAAGACATCGTTCAACGAAATGCTGGATGAGGTCATCCTGAGCGAAGAGCGTCACCGTACTATTGCAGAGCTGTCTGACAACATGCTGTTCGAGTGGGATTTCCACAAGGAAAGAATGTTCGTTTCGACCAATGCTCTTGCCAAGTTTGAGATAAACACAGAAAATGCAACACTTTCTAACGGTAAGTTTATCGATTCGCTGATGACGGGCGAGGATGCTGAAAGATACAAGAGAGATATCAATCAGCTTCTGAGAGATAAGAACGGCTACAGTGCTGAGTACCAGTTAGTTACAAAGTCCGGTACAGTCATCTGGGTATCGCTCCGTGCGGTATGTATCACAGACCGTCTTGGCGAGCCGCTGAGAGTAATCGGAGTTATGACAGATATCGACAACGAGAAGAAGATGGAGCTTCAGCTTGCTGAGCGTGCAAGCTTCGACTTCCTGTCACAGCTTTACAACAGAAACACATTCACAAGAACGCTTACTCAGGAGCTTGAGCGTCGTAATAACAAGAAGATCGCTATCCTCTTTATCGACGTTGACGACTTCAAGTTCATCAATGACAGATACGGTCACACCATCGGTGACGAGGTCATCAAGTATGTTGCTGATACCATCAGGACTAAGGTGGATGATAAGGGCGGATTCGCAGGACGCTTCGGCGGTGACGAGTTCGTACTCTGCTTCACCGATCAGGAGGACATCGAGAATATCGAGAATATCTCCATGGACATCATCAACGAGCTGTATGTCGGCCACACAACATCTGATGGAAATATGACCATCAATGTTAAGGCAAGTATCGGTATCGCACTTTGTCCCGAGCATTCCGAGGA
>JAGAKC010000261.1 GCA_017848155.1 Oscillospiraceae bacterium
CAGTCCGTGGTCGATGGCGGTGTACATCGGCAGAAAATCCGCCGTAACATCTGCCTTTTCCGCAAGCTCGGATACCTCGTATTTCTGTGTGAGCTTGCATAGATACATCGGCTGCTCGTCTGAAAGACGGTACAGCTCCGCACTGTACGGCACGCCGTCCACTCCTGCTGCGGAGCAGTGCCTTTCGTTTACGGGCAGGCTTATTTCTTCCTTCAGTATCTCGGACAGCAGCATTCCCTCGGGCAGAAGCTCGTCATTGGAGCTTTTTATGCACATCAGCCTTTCGTCCAGCAGAAAGAACGGCTTTCTGAGGCCGTTTGCGCAAAGCAGCCCTGTAAAGCTTTTTGTGAAACGTTCTGTTACGGTGATAGTCATTATTGCATCAGCTCTTCCATTTCGTCAAGCAGTGTTCCGAACAGCTTCAGTGCGTCGTTTACAGGCTTCGGGGATGTCATGTCCACACCTGCGCCCTTAAGCAGCGTTATGGGGTCGGCGCTGCAGCCGCCGCTTAAGAATCCGATATAGTCCTTTACGGCGCTCTCGCCCTCGGAAAGGATACGCTGTGACAGCGCTATCGCAGCGGAGAAGCCTGTCGCATACTGGTATACGTAATAGTTGTAGTAGAAGTGAGGTATCCTCGACCATTCCATGTCAAGCTCGCTGTCGATGACGATATCCTCGCCGTAGTATTTCAGGTTCAGCTCACGGTACATCTCGCACAGTACGTCTGCGGTAAGGCTCTCGCCGTTTTCCGTTTTGCGGTTTATCATCAGCTCGAACTCTGCAAACATCGTCTGTCTGTACAGCGTTGTGCGGAACTGTTCAAGGAAATAATTTATAAGGTATGCACGGCGCTTTTTGTCCGTGGTGGTCTTTAACAGGTGCTGCATCAGCAGGCTCTCGTTGCAGGTGGATGCGACCTCTGCCACGAATATCACATAATCCGCATAGCAGACAGGCTGGGTCTTGTTGGACAGGTAGGAGTGTATCGCATGACCCATCTCATGCGCAAGCGTGAACTCGCAGTTGAGCGTATCCTTGTGATTCAGCAGCACAAAGGGATGTACCCTTGCTCCTGCGGAGTATGCGCCGCTGCGCTTGCCCTCATTCTCGAAAGCGTCTATCCAGCCGTTTTCGCAGCCCTCGGTGTATATCCTGCGGTAATCATCGCCCATCGGCGCAAGAGAATCATACACCTCCTGCTTTGCCTGCTCGAAGGGTATCTGTACGTCCACATCGCTTACCACAGGGCAGTACAGGTCGTATGCGTGAAGCTCCTCAACACCTAGCAGCTTCTTGCGCAGCTTCACGTATCTGTGCATCAGCGGCAGGTTGTCGTGCACTGCGTCGATAAGTCCCGTATAAACGGAAACGGGCACCTCGTTGCCCGAAAGCGCAGCCTCCAGTGTGGAGCTGTACTTTCTTGCCTTTGCACGGAAGTTAAGGCACTTTGTCTGGGAAGCAAGTATCGCAGCAGAGGTGTTCTTGTATGCTTCGTAAACGTGATACAGGCTCTCGAATGCGGACTTTCTCAGAGTGCGGTCATCGCTCTGCATGAGAGGGATGAAGCTGCCGTGAGTGACCTGATGCGCATTGCCCTCGCTGTCAACGGCGTCGGGGAATTTAAGGTCGGCGTCATTCAGCATCGAGAATATCGTATCGGGGCTGCCCGACATATCTCCTGCCAGCGCCATTATCTTCTCCTCGTCCTCGGACAGTATGTGAGCACGCTTTATGCGCACCCTGTCAAGGCAGAGGCGGTAAAGCTCCATATCGGGGCATTCCCTGTAGAAGCCGTCCAGTGTTTCGTCGGGGATGGACAGTATCTCGGGCGTAACGAATGCCGCAGCACCGCTTATCTGCACCAGTACATTCTCTATACGTGACACCATGTCCTGATATTTAGCTTCTCTCGTGTCCTCGTCGCTCTTTCTCTGTGCGTAGTTTATGAGGTTTTCCAGAAGCACGGTCATCTCGTCGTCAAAGCGCATGTATTCAAGCAGCTTTTCGGCAGAGCTGCACAGCTGTCCCTTGTATCCGCCTATCCTTTCAGCGGCAGCCTTTGCTTTCTCGAGGTCGCTTTCCCATGCCTCGTCGGTGGCGTAGATGTCGTTTATCCTCCACTTGTAC
>JAGAKC010000262.1 GCA_017848155.1 Oscillospiraceae bacterium
GCGGCGGACGATATCGCATACAAGACCGCTGATATCGAGGACGCAGTGCGAAAGGGCATGCTGAGCTACGGTCAGCTTCTGGCGGAGCTTAACAGCGACCGTTACATGTCTATGTGCACTGACGATGTGCAGCGTGAGGCTATGGTGATGGCTGCTGAAAAGCTGCGGCACTGTTATGCAAAGGCTGCGGAAAAGAGCATGCCCTCACCCGAGGAAAATGCGGTGCAGAACTGGATAGTAGCGATGCAGGGCATGATGATATATGCTGCGGCGGACGCTTTCTGCGACAGCTACGATGTTATCATGGACGGTGCGATGAAGCGTGAGCTGCTGGCGGTGTCGCCTGCGGCGGTGCTTTCCGAAGCGCTCAGCGATATTGCGTACAGGTATGCGTTCACCTCAAAGGAGATACTTAAGATAGAGCTTTCCGTGGGCACTATGATGAGCTTTCTGCTGGAGCGGCTGACAGGAGCTGCGCTGAGGTTTGAAACTCCGTATGAGCGCATACAGGACAACAAGCTGATATCTGTGATATCCGAAAACTACCTTAAGATATGCCGCAGCGCCTGCGAGGGCAGGAGCGAAGCGGAGCAGGCATACAGCCGCCTTATGCTGGTGACGGACTACCTGTGCGGTATGACGGACGGATTTGCAAGGGAGCTGTACCGTGAAATAATGGGAATAACATAAGGAGGAAAGTCTATGTCTACCTCTTATCATAAATGCGAGGACAGATTCGCATACGGCTCAAAGGGTCAGTTCATGTGCCGCCGTGCAAAGGAAACGTACATGATGGTTATTCTTGCGTCGGTATATGCGGCGCTGGTGGGTCTTTTTCTGGTTGGCATGATCCTGATTAATTCATGGCTGGATGTTGCTGCAGTGCTGGTATTTCCCATCCCTCTTGCGATCATTACGCTGCTGGCAGTGCTGCTGCTTTTCTGGATAGTGGGCGGTGAGAAGTACTCCTATGAAGCGGACAGTCAGCGTATGAAGATAACTGCGCCC
Source organism: Oscillospiraceae bacterium (assembly GCA_017848155.1). GTDB lineage: Bacteria > Bacillota > Clostridia > Oscillospirales > Ruminococcaceae > CAG-115. The sequence goes on from JAGAKC010000262.1 coordinate 1,009, forward strand.
GATGGAAGCTCACGGGTATTCTACTACAACGAGGTGCAGTATGTATTGTATCAGCCGCTGGAGCTTTTCGCAGCAGAGCGTGGCTATGAGGTCATCATAAAGCTGAAGGACGGGCACAGCTATACATACGATTATATCTACTCAAAGCGAAAGCATCTGCGCACAAAGGAGGATACTCCGTTCTTCATAATCGAGGAGCGTGCAGGTATCAATACCGCAAAGAGGGACTATATCTGAACAGACCGAAGTGCATTAAAACGTTTTGTTGCATCTATATGATTCCACGGAATATACTGCAAAATACTGCAAAAAAACAGCGGAGAGGTGTATCATGACTGAGCTTAACAAAGACATGCAGGAAAAAAAGCTGCTGCGAAAGGGCAGCTTCAGATGTGCGGCAAAGCCGAGCCGCTGGAAGCTGATGTTTCTTATGGGACTTGTGTTTACTGCTGCGGCGCTGGTGCTGTCGTTCATTCCGTTTGGCGGAAAGGCGGACATGCTTTTTGACACGATGGTGTTCGTGTGCATCGGTCTGGAGCTTATCCTCGGAATCGGCTGGGCGGTGACAGGCAGCGACAAGGAGTACTCGTACGAGGCGGGCGAAAATGACTTTACCGTCACTGCCCCCAGTGGCGAGAAGCAGGTGATCTACTACAGCGATGTAAAGGCTATCTCGTTCAGCTCCTTCAGGGACAGCAAGACACGTTTCGGCTACACTGTAACGATAGCGACGGGGCTTCGTGACATCACCTACCGCTGTCTTTTCACAGACAACAAGTTCTTCACAGGCCCCGAGGGCACACCGTTTCATTATCTCAGCGTAAATTCCGGTGTGGAGATACCTTATGACGGAATGCCTTTCAGCAGCGACGATGTTATGTCACGCTTCGAGGACATGCAGAAGGAGCAGCGCACCCGTACAAATTCCAAAAAACGCATAAGCTCGGTGGAAGAGTTTTTTGAGAGATACGGAGATGATGACAAGTGAGAGCGGACGAGCAGCTCATAAGGGCACGTGAAAGCTCGGTGATATCTGCGGTGCGCACGGCTGATGGAAAGCTGCTGCGTCGGGGCAGCTTCAAGTGTGCACTGAAAAATGAGATAGCGCTGTTCGTGCTGCTGTTTTCGGTTGCGGCGCTGGTGGTCATCGTGATACTTAAGGAGTCAGGTGCAGAGCTTCAGGGAGTGTGGCTGATAGATACGGCTTTCACTCTCGTATCTATGCTCACCACCGCTTCGGGAATCGTGTGGGGAATACTAGGCGTCGGCAGAGAGTGCACCTACGAGGCGCTTGAAACGGAGTTCATCGTTAATGGCCCCGGCAAAAAGCAGCAGGTATTCTACTACAGCGACGTGTATAACGTGGAGTTCAAGGAGCTGCGGCGCTTCGGGCATCTGCACCGTGGCTTTGACATTACGGTGCACACGAGCATAAAGCAGGTGCATTACCGCTGCATATTCGGTGACAGGAGGCTTGATATCTCGGTCACGGGCACGCCGTTCTTTTTTCTCGCGGTGAACGCAGGTCTGATGGACGAGGAGCTGTACGACGATCCTGATATCTCACAGGAGCTCGACGAAGCATTCCGCCTTATCCTGGCGGAGGATGACAGTGAAAAAGAGGACGACTTCACGGACAGTTTTTTCTGAACAAAAAATATCCCCTGATGCATTTTTCGCATCAGGGGATATTCTGTATTAGGGAATTATTTATCGTTAGCCTTTAAGCGCTCTCTGACCGATGTCCTTTCTGTAATGCGCCTTTTCAAAGGAGATGCCATCAACAGCCTTGTAAGCCTTGTCCAGTGCAGTCTGAAGGTCTGCGCCTGTGGCGGTAACGCCCAGCACTCTGCCGCCTGCCGTGAGAAACTTTCCGTTTTCGAGCTTCGTTCCTGCATGGTAGATATACGCAGCTGTGCTCTGTCCGTTTTCGTCAAGACCGCTGATCTCCTTGCCTGTTTCATACTTCTCAGGGTAGCCGCCGCTTGCCATTACGACGCATGCGCAGCTGTCATTGCTCCAGCTGATGTCAAGCGTATCCAGCTTCTCCTCCCATATTGCTTCGATGATGTCCACAAGATCTGTTTCCAGCAGCGGAAGTACAACCTGTGTTTCGGGGTCGCCGAAGCGGCAGTTGTACTCGATGACCTTTGCACCGTTGGGTGTCAGCATAAGTCCGAAGTACAGGCAGCCCTTGAAAGGACGACCCTCCGCCTGCATAGCGGCGATGGTAGGCTTGAATATCTTTTCCATGCACTCTGCCTTGAATGTGTCGGTGTAGCAGGGATTGGGTGCGATAGTGCCCATGCCGCCTGTATTAAGACCCTCGTCATTGTCGTAGGCACGCTTGTGGTCCATGGAGGATATCATAGGCTTTACTGTCTTTCCGTCTGTGAATGCGAGTACAGTTACCTCGGGACCTGTCATGAACTCCTCAACAACTATCTCGCTGCCCGAAGCGCCGAACTTTCCGTCCAGCAGCATGGAGTGCACAGCGTCCTTTGCCTCATCAAAGTCCTTTGCGATTATAACGCCCTTGCCCAGTGCAAGTCCGTCGCACTTTATAACGGCAGGATAGCTGTTCTGAGCCTTTATGTACTCCACAGCCTTGTCAGCGTCGGTGAATGTTTCATAGCCTGCTGTGGGGATGTTGTATTTCTTCATCAGCGCCTTTGAGAACACCTTGCTGCCCTCAAGTATAGCGGCATTCGCACGGGGACCGAAGGTCTTGAAGCCTGCATCGTTCAGCTTGTCCACCATACCGAGTACAAGGGGATCGTCAGGTGCAACGAAAACATAATCAGGCTGCAGCTTCTTTGCAAGCTCCAGCATGCCGTCAAGGTCGGTAGCCTTTACGGGGTAGCACTCCGCAAGCTTTGAGATACCGCCGTTTCCGGGTGCGGCATAGATCTTGTCCACCTTTGCGGACTTTGAAAGAGCCGTGATGATCGCATGCTCGCGGCCGCCGCCGCCTACAACTAAAATATTCATACAGAGATTCTCCTTTTCGGGATAAAATAATACATCTATATTGTACCACAAAAGCTGCCCGATTGCAATACATACGAAAAAAATAGTAGCGGCTGTCGTATGGTATTGAAAAAAATGTGAAAATGTGGTACAATTAAAAAGTTATGATAGATTTTATCAGATACAGCTGACAGGAGATGGCTCATGAAGATATTTATTTCACACTCATCGAAAAATGCAGATGCGGCTCAGGCGGTCTGTGCGCTTGTAGAGAAAGACGGGCACAAGTGCTTTCTTGCACCGAGGGATATACGCTCGGGATATGTGTATGCGGAGGAGATAATAAACGGTATCGACAGCTCTGACGTGCTTCTGCTGCTTTTAAGCAGCGCCGCCAACGAATCTCCCCATGTCTTAAGGGAGATAGAGCGTGCAGTCAGCAAGAATATAAACATAGTCGTGTATAAGCTGGAGGAGGTCACACTCAGCAGGTCGATGGAGTATTTCCTCATGACCCATCAGTGGCTTCATTCAAGACCTGACGAGGGCTTCGGCGTAATAAGGGACTGCATGAATGCGCTTGCCGAAAAGCAGGGCGAGGATGCGGTGCATATCACCTCGGAAAAGCCTGCGGCTCCTGTACAGGCTGCGCCTAAGACTAACAAAAAGCTCATTGCGGCAGTTGCAGTGGCGGCAGTGCTGCTGTGTGCCGCAGGAATATTCATCGGTGTGATGCTGGGGAAGGGCGGAGATACC
>JAGAKC010000263.1 GCA_017848155.1 Oscillospiraceae bacterium
ATTGGTATTAAAGCTCGATCTTACCGTAAAGTGTTGCGTTTCTCTCGGTATCAACGGTTTCCTTGGAGAACTCGCCTGCATTTGCGTTCTCGTCAGGCTCGTATACTCTGCGCTTGTATTCACGCTCAAAGCTTGTGGAGAAGCCGCTGGACTGCTTGTAGTTCCTTGTGGAGCGTGCATCGCCGCTTCTTTCGCCACGGTCGCTGCGTCTGCGGCGGTTGTCAAACTTAGGCTTGTCTGCGTAGATAACTACCTTTCTGTAAGGCTCTACACCTGTGGAGTGAGAGGATACGCCCTCTATTTCAGCAACGCAGCTGTGGATGATCCTGCGCTCATAGGGATTCATAGGCTCAAGTGCGATCTTTCTGCCCTGCTTGATGACCTTTGCGGAAGTCCTTTTTGCAAGTGCTTCGAGAGTTTCCTTGCGCTTGTCACGGTATCCGTTGCAGTCAACGGATATACGGCAGTAGTTCTCCTCTGTTCGGTTGCTTGCGAGGATAGTCAGATACTGCAGGCTGTCAAGTGTTTCACCACGTCTGCCGATAACTACGCCCAGCTTCTCGCCGCTTATATCCAGTACCACATTATTGTCTTTTCTTATTGCATTGATCTCAAAATTCTCAAGACCGAGAGCATGGAGCACATCTGAAAGATACTGCTTTGCAGCCTTTACCTTAGCACTGCTGTCGATATCGAAATCAGCAGGAAGCTCGGCAGCTTCATCGGATGTATTCTCTTCAAATATCTCGGCAGCAGCTTCCTCTTCCGTTTCAGCATCAGCTTCAGGCTGCTGTACTTCCTCGGCTGCGGGCTCGTATATTGCCTTTACTCTGGCTTCTCCTCTCATGCCGAAAAGACCTTTACGTGGCTGCTCAAGTATCTCAAATTCGATCTCGTTGGTAGAAACGCCGAATTCCTGCGCTGCAAGCGCCTTTGCGTCGTCAAGTGTTTTAGCTGTAAATTCCTTAACCATTTCAGTTCCCCTTTCGTTAGGCATTAAATGTCGTCGTCATCTTCGATGTATTCTTCGCCGTACTTGATAGCATCCTGTCTGCGTGCCTCGGCGAGCTTTCTGCGGTTGATCTCCTTCTGGGTGAGCTTTTCACCGTTGTATTCAACGATAGAATTATCACGGTCTGTATCACGTACTCTGCTTGCCTGAGCTTCAATTATCTTCATTTTAGCTTTGTACTCTGCTTCTGCCTGTGCTTTGAGCTTTTCGGGGCTCATCAGCTTATTGAGCAGGATGGACTGTACTATACCGAATACATAGCTTATCGTCCAGTAGAAGCCTGCACCGGCAGGTACATTGATTACGAAGAACAGTGAGAAGATGGGCATGATGTACATGGTCACCTTCATTCCGCCGCCTACTGCGCCGGGGTTGTTCTTTTCCATCTGTCTGTTGGAGATGAATGCCTGTACCAGTGACAGCAGCGTTGCAACAACGATCAGCATTATCATCGGGAAGCTGAGGTGCTCAGACGGTACGTGTACCAGCATGATGCCGAGTATATCGAGGTTGTTGTAAAGCTCCTGGATGGAATCTGTGTCGTTTACGCTGAAGAACTGCTTGTACTCAACTGTGCTGCCGTCAGCATAGGTCTTTACCGTGCCGAAGGTGTCGAGTACATAAAGCTCTCTCTGAAGAGATGCGGAAGCAACAAGTGTAACGGTGCCGTCGGACATTGCCTTGAGCTGACCGTACTGTGTCTGAAGCGTACTGAACAGCTGACGTGTCTTGTCGCCGAAGCAGTGAGCTTCTCTGTACGCTGTCTTTTCGGCGTCGTCCTTTATCGCCTTAAGCTCGTCCTTTTCGCTGGAGATAAGGTTTCCGTCAGCGTCCGTGCGCTTATATTCGGTTATCGCAAACATGTCGGTATTGATAAGTGCGATCTCCTTGCCGTTTCCGTTGTTGTTTGCCTTCACGGTTTCGTACTCGTCCTTGAGAATGCCTCTGAGCGCTCTGTTCACGATCTTGATGGAGTCGGCGGAAACGCTGTTCCATACGCTTTCGTCATAAGCCTTGTCGCCTGCTTCAAGGTGAGAGTTGTAATAATCGAGTATCTTCTTTGCGTCACGTACAACATCGTTGTGATCCTTGAGTGCGTTGCCCTCAAGCAGTGCGATATTGTTATACTCGTCAACGAATATCGCCGCAGCCTTTATATCATATGATTCCTGTATCATGGGTACGATCTCGGAATCTGCATTGAGGTGAGCGATATGGGTCAGCGGTCTGTATACTACGTCCAGCACGCCGAAAAGGAGCAGGAATGTGAGTATCATCGAACCGCAGCCGCCCATGGGGCTGTAGCCCTGCTGCTGGAGCTTTGCAAGCTCCTCCTGCTGCTTCTGCTGGTTGTTTTTGTATTTCTGCTGTATCTCTCTTACCTTGGGAGCGAATATAGCGGATCTTGCGGTGTTCTTCTGCTGCTTTATGGAAAGCGGAAGCATCGCAAGCTTTACTACAAGCGTGAAGATGATGATGGCAAGTCCGACATTCTTTATGCCGATCTCGTAGATAAAATAAAGCAGGTAGCCAAGCGGTGTACCTATCAGACTATAAAGGAAATTTATTGTGTCCACGTCCTTTCATTGTTCTGCAGCGGCATTTGCCGTCTTATTTTTCTGTATATAAAAAATTTTGGGCGCACGGTATTTTATCTGGTGCCACCCGTGGTATATCATAACGCGGAATACCGCAGTTATATTCGTGCTTATCGTTCTGTGCCGTCGTCCTCGGGGAGCGTGTGATGCTCTTTGTCGGGACGGAATCTGAATCGGTCGGGCACAGGGTCATATCCGCCCCTGCCGTAGGGATTGCAGCGGATAATCCTCCATAAAGCCAAATAACCGCCCTTTACCGCACCAAAACGCCGAATAGCGGAGGTCGCATACTCGGAACAGCTTGGATAATAGCGGCAGCACGGCGGTAAGATCTTTGACAGCGTCAGTCTGTATAGCTTTATTATTCCTAAAAACAAGTATTTCATGGCAGCTTTGACAGAAGATTCTTTTTCATAAGGGAGAGTATCTGCGTCGATTTCTGCGACGGTGTCTTGCCCCTTGCTACGAAAACGAAGTCGTAACGCTTTTGTGTCTTTTCTTTCAGTATCGGTTCAAAAAGGCGGAAGGCTTCCCTTATTATCCGCCTTGCCCGATTTCGCTTGACCGCGTTTCCGACCTTTTTGCCTGTCACTATGCCGAGGCGGTTGGCGCTGCCGCGCCGCTCCTTAACATAGCAGACAAAGGCGTAGGTCACGATGCTTTCTCCCTTTTTGAAAAGAAAGCTGAAATCACGGTTTTTTTTGATTACAATGTACCGTTTTCTGTATTCAGACATTCAGGTTCTTTCGTAATCAGATCAGTAGGTCAGCTTTTTTCTGCCCTTTGCACGGCGACGTGCGAGAACCTTGCGGCCGTTCTTTGTAGCCATTCTCTTCATAAATCCGTGCTCGCGCTTTCTCTGAAGCTTCTTAGGCTGGTAAGTTCTTTTCATTTCTAAAGACCCCCTTTTTGATATTTATCCGTATGAGGACATAGTTAGTCCGCATACAACTGTCAACAATAAATAATTATACAGTATCGCAAAAGTATTGTCAAGTCTTTTTTTCAAAAAAACTATACAAAAACTCATCAATAAATCAACGCTTTGTATAATTATTTTTATATTATACAAAAAAATCTCGTGTAATCGTTTTTAAAATATG